>JADGQV010000005.1 GCA_017881465.1 Gemmatimonadaceae bacterium | reverse complement strand
TGGACCGTCTTTGCTCCGCTCCGGGCGACGTTCTCCAGTCTCTCCCGCGAGCATAGTACGCCGGGATCCAGCTCCAGCCTCGTCGCCGCGGCATCCCGCACCGCTTTGAGACGACCGACCTTGTCGTCGAAATCGCGATCCTTGTTCCAGCGCTGACCCTTCGGAAATTTCGGCAGCTCCGCCTCGGGCGCGTCCATCCCACGTCGAATCGCGGCTACGATGTCGGCCCCGGCGCGCTCGATCATTCCCTTCGGCATCCCCTTGATCGCGCCCAGCTCCGAGGTACTCTTCGGCGCTCGGCGAGCAATCTCGAGCAGGACCTCGTTGCCCATCACCCGGAACGTCGCGCGATCGAGCTGCGCCGCAACAGCGTTGCGCCAGTTGGCGACCTCACGCAGAACGGCGAGCTCGCGTCGGGAGAGGTCGCGCGCGCCCTTGATACGGAGAAATCCCTCCATGCCGTCCTCGGCCTCCCAGTGCGTTCCCTCGAGGCGTGCGAACTCCTCTTCAGCCCAGTGCATTCGGCCGCGACGCTTCAGCTCGCCCTTCATGTGATCCTTGAGCTGGAGCAGATACCGGGTGTCCTGCGCGGCGTATGCCAGCATGTCGGGCGTGAGCGGACGCATCGACCAGTCGGCGCGCTGGTGCTTCTTGTCCAGCTTCACCTCGAAGAACTGCTCGAGCAGCGCCGCTAGCCCGAACGACTTGATTCCCAGCAGCTGCGACGCGACCCGCGTGTCGAAGATGTTGGTGGCGTGCCATCCGTAATCCTGGTGCAGCAGCCGCAGGTCGTAGTCGGCGTCATGGAAGACGACCTCTACGTTCTTGCTCTCGAGCAGCTGGCCCAGTTTCACGGGCGACCCGATCGGCAGCGGGTCGATGATCGCGCTCTGGTCGCGCGTCGAGATCTGGAGGAGATAGATGCGATCGAGAAAACGATGGAAGCTTGCCCCTTCGGTATCGAGGGCGAGCTCTTTCACATTGGATATTTCGGTGAGGAAGCGGTCTACCTCGGGTACCTGGTCGAGATAGAGAGCGCTCTCCGTCTTGGCGGGAGGCATCATCCAATCTAGCGCCTTAATGGTGTCGCGCTCCTCGGTGGTTAACTTTCGTCGCGGGCCACTCATTCGACGATCCAATGACAGAAAACTTCAAGGTTCACATTTATCCAAGCGACTGCGACTCGGTGGGGCACGTCAATCACGCGCATATGCTGACGCTGCTGGAGCGGGCGCGCTGGTCGGCGCTCGAGCGCCACATGTCGTACAACGAGTACATGAAATCGAGTCTGTGGGCGGTGGTGCGAAAGGTGGAGGCGTCGTATCAGGCGCAGACTTTCCCGGGCGACGATATCAGCATCCGGACGGGACTCACTTCCGTCGGGAATACCAGCTTCATTGTCCGGCAGGAGGTACGGAATCAGCGCGACGCGGTGGTATGTGATGCGTCGATCGTGTACGTAACCGTATCGAATGACGGAAAGCCGATTCCCGTTCCCGATCAGTGGCGGACGCTCTTCGCCCCTTGGGAAGAGGAAAAATCCCGTTGAGCAATCCGGGTCGGGCGCCCGATGGCGTAAGCGCGACGGAGCAATCGATTCCCGCCCAGATCGGCGCCGTATTGTTCCGTTACCGCGGCTGGTTGCCGCTTGTCTTCCTTGGAATTCCGCTGGTGATGCCGGGATCCACTTCTCCGTTTCGCTGGGAGGTGGGGCTCGCGCTAATCGTGATCGGCGAAGCGATCCGTCTGGCGGGTGTCGCGGCGGCGGGCACAGTGACGCGCCGCCGCTCGCGCAATGTGCAACGGCTCGTCACCTATGGAATTTTCGCGTGGGCGAGGAACCCGCTCTACATCGGCAACTTTCTGATCTGGCTGGGATTCGTGACCATCTCCGGCGTGCTCTGGTTCCTGCCGATCGCGGTGCTCCTGTTCGCGGTCGAGTACGAGCTGATCGTCCGCTACGAGGAAGGCGTGCTCGAATCAATCTTCGGCCGCGAGTACCTCGACTACAAGAACGAGACGCCGCGCTGGATTCCCAACCCGCCGAAAGGCCCGCAGGCAGAGGGAGAGTACCGCTGGGCCGAGGCGTTCAGGAGCGAGATCAGCACATTCCTGCAGTACGCGGTGCTGCTCCTCGCGTTTTGGGTAAAGAGTAAGGTAGTATCGGGAGAGGGCTGGATTGGGGGGTTCGTCAAGAGGTTTTGAACGGAACGACGGGTACGACTTGAGACTCGAACAGAACGGGATGCGAGATGTCGGAAGCACAGTTGTTAGTGCATAATCACCGCGCTTGGACTTCCCTCTACGCAATCGGGTACAGCGCCTAGCCTGTACCCCGAACAAACCTCGTGCCGTCCCGGCGTCATGCACTAGAAACTCTCAGCTACGCTTCTGTCATCTCGCATCCCGTTCCGTTCAGTAGTTCAGTTTGCCTTTGCACGGCACTCAATACACACCGGCCTCTCGCTCGTGAACCGCGCCCTCATCTTCTCGATAAACGATCCGTACAAGTGGGTATCACACAAAGCCCGTTTGCACGACGTGCACACCCCGCCCGACCCCACTTTGAAAAACGCCTTGCACTTGTCGCACTGCCAGCTGAACGCGGACGGGCGGAAAATCGGCACTTACACGATCGCCAGGGTCTGAGAGCCGTTCCACGACGCGCCGGGCTTGAGCTCCACCGGCGAGCCGATCTGCGCCGCCTCGACGCAGACCATCTTCATGTAGTCCTCCGTGTCGAGTCCGATGAATCCCGTCACCTTCTCTGCCCACGGATTCCAGACGACCGCATCCTTGAATCCCGCCGATCGGATCTCGATCCGGCGCTCGTTCCCGCGATCTTCCACCTCCACCTTCTTCGGAGCCTTGAGGTAGACGCGATCGGTTTCGTCCGAGATCACGAGCTTCTTCGCCTCGTCCTTCGTCTCGTTTCCGCCCTGTGTCTTGTCGAGGTACCATTTGCCGGTGAAGCCGCGTATCGCCGTTTCACGGATGTCGGCGACCGCAATGTAGGTGTGGAGCGCCGCCGTGAAACTGAACAGCTCGTCACCGGTGTTGAACGCGTCGAGCTTCACCTGGAGCGACTTGTCGTCGATCGTGACCGTGAGCTCGGTGCGGAAATGATACGGCCATTGGTCGCGCGTGCGATGATCGTCAGTCAGCACGAGCTTGACCGACGATGGATCGTCCGACGACTCGTCGTTTTCCGCGAGCTGCCATTCCGTCTTCCTCGCGAAGCCGTGCTGCGGCAAGGGCCCGGTGTTCGCGAACTGCGGCCATACGACCGGAATTCCGCCGCGAATGGGGTCGCCCGGCGCAAACGTCGCCGTCTTCCCCATGAACAGCACTTCCTTGCCGCCCGCGGGAATCCACGACGTCACGTGCGCGCCATTCAGATACACATCCGCCGAGCTGCCCGAGGGATGCGAGAGCAGCACCGTGGACATTCCGTTCTTGCCGGGAACGATGGGAGGGGTCATGGGATCAGATATTGAGGGCCGAGCACCGGGTTCCGCCAGTCGCTCGCAATTGGGTGGCTACCGGTTGGGCCGGCCCGGAGGGGGATCGCTCTTGAACACTTCGCGATTGATCTGAATGTACTCCTTGAGGTTCGCGGGCACGTCCTCTTCCGGAAAGATCGCGGTCACCGGGCACTCGGGCTCGCACGCACCGCAATCAATGCACTCGTCGGGATGGATATAGAGCTGATCGGGACCTTCGTAAATGCAGTCTACCGGACATACATCGACGCAGGCGCGGTCCTTTGTGTTCTTGCAGGCTTCAGTTATGACGTAGGGCATTTCGTCCCCGATAGGGCCGCGGCGACGCCAGCATGACGAGTTGCGCCGAAGATGATTCCTTTCCGAAAAATAGACCTGCCCGATTGAATAGCAACCGCGCGTCTCACTACTTACTGGTCCCCGCCAGGACTCCGAGCAGGAACAGGGCGAGTATCACGAGAAGAACCGTCGCGATCCGCCGCCGTCTCCTCCTGACCGCCGTCCATACCTCTTCGTCGAGATAGTAAGTTCCCGGCGCCGCCTCGCGGATGACGGCGCGTTCACGCAGCCGTCTGAGCCCCAGCGATTCTCCGAGCCCTATCGCCGTGTATGACTGCGCTGTCTCCCGCGAGGTAGCACCGGCGGCGCGGAAATCGTCCACGACCTCCCTCTCCCGTCTTCTCATTACCGCGACAATTGCTGCTGCGCCCATGTCAGCTGCTCCGTAGATGATTCAGTGTCAAGCTACCGACGCCACGGCGGAATCTCGCCCCGTTTCTTGTCGAGGTCGGGATTCTCACGAAAGAGCGTAGTCGTCCGTCCGATCACCTGCACCACCGCCGAATTGGTCGCCGCTGCCAGCGAGGCCGCAAAATCCTTCGGCTTCACGTCGTCCTTGTTCCCGAGCTTCACCTTCACCAGCTCGCGCGTGCGTAGCGCGTCGTCGAGGGCGCCGATGAGAGATGGCGTAAGCCCGTGCTGTCCGACGTGCACCGTTGGACTGAGATGATGCGCCTCCGAGCGTAGCTCCGCACGCTCCTTGCCCTTCAATTCTTCATCCTGCCCGGCTTCGTGATGAAGCCGCGCACATCGATCGACGTGCCGTTCCAGTAGTTGGCGTCGCCCCGCATCACCTGAAAGTGCAGATGCGGTGTGTCGGGCGATGCGTTGCCAGTCGTTCCGACGAAACCGATCACATCGCCCTCCTCCACCTGGAGTCCTTCCTTCACATTCGGCGCGTAGCCCATGAGGTGCGCATAGTAGTGCACGTAGCGCCCGCTGGCGTCCGCGACGTAAATCGTGATTCCGCCCGCGCCACTATTTGCCAGCTTGATGATGCGGCCCGGCGCGGCAGCAAGCACCGGAGTCCCGCGCATCGCGAGGATGTCGGTCGCCATATGGATGCGCCCGCCGCTACGCGTCTCGTGGTAGGTGTCGGTAAGCGCCGAGGGCGAGACACCCTCGACTGGCACCATCAGCGGATGCTCCCGAAAATACGCGGAGTCCGACGCGAGCATCGGACGCATGTCGGCCCTGACATCTCCATCCGGTTTCGTGACCACCACCGGCGGCATTCGCGTCGTAGTCGCATCAGTCGTAGCCCGGAGATTGACGCAGGCGGTGGCCCCGATGACCGCGCACAGCAGCTCAGCTCGTCGCAACGCCGGCCAGTTGCTGATCCTGCTTCCCGTTTGCGTCGCCGCCGCCAATCGCCGCAGCTCGTCCCCCCCGCTCCTCCAGCTCGCGCGCCAGCTGCGCGATTCCTTCCTCGATCGTTCTCGAGTGATGCATGGAGCAGAACTTCGGCCCGCACATCCCGCAGAACTCGGCGCTCTTGAAGTACTCGGCCGGAAGGGTCTCGTCGTGGTACTCCTTCGCGCGCTCCGGGTCCAGGCTCAGACGGAACTGCTCCTTCCAGTCGAACGCGTAGCGCGCGCGTGACAGCGCATCATCGCGATCGCGCGCACCTTTTCTGCCGCGTGCGACATCAGCCGAGTGCGCGGCGATCTTGTAAGCGATCACCCCCTGTCGAACGTCTTCCGCGTTGGGAAGGCCGAGGTGCTCCTTCGGCGTTACGTAGCAGAGCATGTCCGATCCGAACCAGCCGATCATCGCCGCGCCGATGGCGCTCGAGATGTGGTCGTAGCCGGGCGAGATGTCGGTGACGAGCGGACCGAGCGTGTAGAACGGTGCCTCGTTGCAGACCTCTTTCATGCGGCGGACGTTCATCTCGATCTGGTCCATCGGGATGTGTCCGGGGCCCTCTACCATTACTTGTACATCCCGCATCCAGGCTCTCTTCGTGAGCTCGCCGAGTGTGTCGAGCTCCGCGAACTGCGCGCGATCGCTGGCGTCGGCTATGCATCCGGGACGCAGGCTGTCGCCGAGCGAGACGGTGACGTCGTACTGGCGAAGAATGTCGAGGACATCGTCGAATCTCTCGTAGAGCGGATTCTGCTTGCGATGGGCCATCATCCACACCGCGTGGAGCGAGCCCCCGCGGCTCACAATGCCGGTGATGCGTCCGTGCACGAGCGGAAGGTGCTCGATCAGAATTCCGGCGTGGAGCGTCATGTAATCGACGCCCTGCTTTGCCTGGTGCTCGATCATGTCGAGCAGGTCGTTGGCAGTGAGCTCCTCGAGCTGCTTGTCCCATTTGCCGCCGGGTCCGCCCTGGACCGCCTGGTAGATCGGCACCGTCCCGATTGGAACCGGCGACGCTGCGATGATCGCGCAGCGGATTCCATCGATGTTGCCGCCAGTGGAGAGATCCATCACTGTATCGGCGCCGTACTTGACCGCGATCTGGAGCTTCTCGATCTCGCCATTCACGTCGGACGAGACCTGGGAGTTGCCGATGTTGGCGTTGATCTTCACCCGGGCGACCTTGCCGATGGCCATCGGCTCCAGCGCGCCCGCCAGGTGGTGGATGTTGGCGGGGATGATGAGCCGCCCGATAGCGATCTCGTCGCGTACCAATTCCGGGGCAAGATCCTCGCGCTCGGCGACAAAACGCATCGCATCGGTGATCTCGCCGCGACGAGCGTAGTGCATCTGGGTTCTCGCCACCGAGCTGCCTTCGCTCCGGGGCTGCGTGACGGCCAAGATCGCGCCGTTTGATGCAGGCGACCCACTAGGTGCCTGCGCCGTGCCTGCTGTTTCCATCGTTGGACTCCCTACGCCGGTACTAACCGGATCAGGTTCTGAGGGACTTTCTCAGCCACGCGTCACTGCCGGACCTGGCAGCCAGGACCCCGCGGCACCCCTGTCTAACGGCTCAATCTAATGCTTGAGAAGCGAGAAGAAGCAATCACAAAACCGAAGCAGGGAGCCGTAAGCCTTGCAGTTGTAAGCTGATTAGCCCATCCGGCGGCGTCGAGTTTTGCGCAGGCTACCCCTCAAACGCCGTTCACAGAATCGTTGTTCTGAAGCACGCGACGTAAGGATTCCGAGGCCTTACGCCTGTATGAAGGCTCCGAGCAAATAGCGTAGTTGGCTGAGAGCCCCCTGCTTCGATTTTGTGATTGCCAGTCCCGCGTGCCGATCCCGCCCTAAATTCGTCAATTTGGTATGAGCAAACTGTTCTCTTTTGTCGGCGCCACTATCGGCAGCTACGCCGGCTGGGCCATTGGGGCGACCGTTGGATTCACCACGGGGTTCATCGTCAGCATGGTCGGCACCGGGATCGGCATCTATTACGGCCGCCTCATCGCCAAGAACTACATCGACTAGCAATGCAAAAAAAGGCGCGCTCACCTGAGCGCGCCTTTTTAAATGATTTCAGCTCGCCGAATCAGACCGACTGCTGCACCACCATCGCCTGATTGAGCTTGAGCGAGATCCGCCCGCCATTCGGAACGCAGCCGTCGTACTTCCCAGTCGCACCGGCGACCACTGCTCCTGCCGCTGCGCCAGTCGCTGCACCGATCACCGTCGACTTAGTATGGTGTCCGAAGATCTGCCCCACGATCGCGCCGATCACGGCACCGGTGGCGACTTTCTTCGCGTCGTTGCTGGCGTCACCGTTCCGAACCTTCTCGACCTGGGCCGCGGTCACCGAGGAGTTGACCGGGTAAGTCTTGCCATTGAACGCGATCGAGCGAACCACGAACTCCATCTCGACGTTGTCGTTCGCGTTCTCGCTGCGCTTGAGGGAGGTCAGCTCTATCACTGCAGTAGCACCCGCCGGAATCGAGACTCCGTTCGAGCCCTGCACTGATTCAGCGACACTCGCGGTGAAACGGTCTCCCACCGCGTAGGTGTTGGTGCAAACGCGCTGTCCCGAGTAGAGCGAGATGTCGGATCCGCTCGCGATAGTGCCGATACCGTGTTCGGAGCCAGTCGTGCCTTCGGTCACAGTGTTCCCGTTGGTAGTCGTGACGGGCGCCGGCTCGACCGGCTGCGGAGTTGACCGCGGCGTCGTCGCCACGCGACGTGGATTCCTGCTCGGCGTCAGAATCTCGGACGGCTTCTGCCGCTGTGAGATCCTCGGCGCGGTAGCGGCGGGGCTCGGAGCCGGAGAGATCGTCACCGGGACGTCCTTCAGCTGCGGCTGCGCCATCGTGTCGGCGTTGGCGAGCTGGAGGTCGTGAGCCAGCGAAGTGTCCTGCGCCAGCGCGTCTTCAGGCTTGTCGCCCTGCTTGCAGGCGCCCAGCGCCAGGATAGCAATAAGGAGGACCGGTGTTGCGGTCCTCGAGAATTTTGTCTGCATGGTTGTCATCTCGGAAAAACGAAAAAAAAGGGATGCGGTCTGATTCGACCGCATCCCAGACGACCTACTAGCGCGGGAAGCGGCCCATCGGAGGTCCACCGGATCTGCTACCGCCACCGGACCGGCCCGGGACCGGAAACGAAATCGGAATCCGGTTGTTGACTGAGCGGTGACGTCCGTCCGTCTGCGGATCGCAGTTGTCGACATCTCCGCCGACTCCACCGCGAATGACCGCGCCCAGGATCGTGCCGAGGACCGCGCCAACGCTCGAACCGCCGCTGCCCGCGCGCCCATCATCACCACCAGACGACGGACCGCTCGGATAGGATACCGCGACCGGCTGCGGACGTGGCGAGACCGGAGTAGGGTCGTTGGCGACGGGCGACGGAGCGACCGATTGAGGCTCGATCTGCGCGACAGTGGCGGGCGCCTTGGCCTGAACGACCTGTGGCGGCGACTTCGGAGCCGCGCGGTGGGCTCTCACGCGACTGGACGGACTCTGCTTGCGTGTCGGGGGAGCGGTCCGCTCGATAGCCGAGACGACCTGCTGGCCAGCATTCGGGGAGCTGTTGGCGAGGGTGATCCCGTCAGACGAGGAGGCGAGCTCCAGGTCCTTCTTGAGATCATCGTTGATCGATGCCTTCTTGTCGCCGCTGCAAGCGGCCAGGAGGACGGCGCCAGCTCCTGCAAGCAACAGATAACTCTTCCGCATAAAAACTCCTCTTCCCAACGACTGGGAGAATGACTGTTCTTGCGTCGTGGTACACCGGCGAGGAACATATGAGTCGCGCCGGCGCCATCTATAAAGGCAACGGGCGCACCGTTCACTCCCCCTTTGAAATCGGGGGTTAACGTCGATTTTCAGAATGCGTGTCATCGGCGAGGGACAGGCGTTGTCTCCATTGCGAGACTCGCGCGATTCTGGTCTGCCTTTTAAGCTTCGCCGCGATGAGATAGACGAGCACATATCGGGTCCCGCACCTGACGCTAACGGCGATGAATCACGTCATTGGCGGCGCGTGGACGGCGGTCTTTCAGAAACGGGGAGGACCGGTGGGTGATCATCCAGGAGCATCTTTCGGATGTGCAGAGCAATCCGAATCTCCCGATGAACATGAACCCACAGGCAACCCTTGACGCTTTTACTCCTCCGAGCCGCCCCCTGTGCCGCCCACCGATGATTTGAGCTGTTGCCCCATCTCGGCTTCGCCGCTGATGATGGCGCGCCAGGTCAATTCCGGACCTCTCCGGAAGCCCTTCTGGGTGACTTTAACTCCCTCGGGCGAGATCGCCACCATGTAGGCCTTTCCGTCGATCGTGATCTCGCGCTTCAGGGTTTTTTCGAGTTTTGTCGCCATGCCACCTCCGGGGAGTTAAATGTGGGTTGGCGGTATAATACGCGCTCCGGGCCCCGCCTACGAGCCCCCGCCCAAACTCGCGCTCTCCGCAAGCCTTTTTATGTGGCCTGTCCAAAGGCTCGTTCGTCCTGTAATCACACGGAGAACGAATGGCTTTTATGGCTCTGCAAGCCCCGGGCGATGACAGCGCCCACCTCATATACGAGTTCGAGCGCCGTGCCTATCCCGTCAGGAATTCATTGCTGACGATCGGGCGCGACGCCGCGAGCCACATTCTCATTCGCGAGCCAGCCGTTTCGCGCAATCACGCGGAGCTGCGTTCGGAGGATGGCAAATTCGTTCTGCATCCGTGTGGCGTTAATCCCACGACCGTCAACGGAATGACGCTCGCCGAGCCCCGCTCCCTCGCCGAAGGCGACAAGGTCGAAGTGGGATCGGCGATTCTGACTTTCACCACGAAGCGGCTTCCCCTGGGCGTCGCGGTGATCGAGCCGGCCGGAGCGAGCAAGCGCGAGAAGGACATCAACACCCGCCGCAACACCATCAAGCACCCGATCCTGGCCGGCGATCTTGATCCCGATTCGCCGCGCAGAGTTCCGACGAACGTGATCATCGGCGCCATTGCTGTCATCGTGGTCATTCTCTACTTGCTCGGACGGTAGAGTCCGTCGGACGGTAGAGTCGGGCATCTTGGTGCGTCGGCTTCCAGCCACAAAACCGAAGCAGGGAGCCCTTGGCTAAATACGCTTCAAGCTATTTAGCTTTTCCGGCGGCGTCGGGTGCTGCGAAGTCGGGATCCCACTCGCTGCGGATGGTGAGACCCGCGGAGATGCCCGACTTTAACTTTCCTTGCTTCGGTTCTGTAGATGCCCCTTCAGGTCACGCAACCGTATCATGGGCAAATCTCACGAGCACCATCTTCTCGAGCTCCTTCCTCAGGACTTCAAGCTCTATCGTCTCGAGGACATCCGCCGCGAACGCGTAGGTGAGAAGCATGCGCGCCGTCTCCGGCCCGATCCCGCGGCTGTTGAGGTAGAACATCGCCAGGTCGTCCAGCCGCCCCACCGTCGCGCCGTGCGTGCACTTCACATCGTCGGCGAAGATTTCCAGCTGTGGCTTGGTATCGACGCGCGCGCTGGGTGAGAGCAGGAGATTGTTGTTGCTCTGCTTGCCATCCGTCTTCTGCGCCTCCGGATGAACGTAGACCTTTCCGTTGAAAACCCCGTGCGAGCGGCCGTCGAGCACGCCCTTGTACAGCTCGTGGCTCGGGCAGTTGGGAGCGATGTGCTCGATACTGGTCTGGTTGTCTATGTGCTGGGTGCCGTCGGTGAGGTAGAGACCGTTGAGCGTGCAGGTTGCCGCATCTCCGTCGAGCGATGTATAGATATTCGTGCGCGCGAGCGAGCCGCCCACTGCGAGTGAGAAGGAGTGGAGCTGGCTGTCGCGCGCCTCGCGGATCTGCACCGTGCCGACGTGGAACGCGCTCTCGCTCTCGCGCTGGAGTTTGTAGTGATCGAGGTGCGCGCCTTCGCCCAGGGAGACCTCGGTCACGGCGTTGGTGAAGTAACCGCTGTCCCGCAGGGAGACGTAGCTCTCGATCACGGTCGCGCGCGAGTGACGCCCCGCGACGATGAGATTCCGCGGATGCGAGACGCCCTCTCCCTCCGAGACGAACACGAGATGGATCGGCGGCTCGACGATCGCGTCGGCCGCGAGCTCGACGAACGCGCCATCGTTGATGAACGCCGTGTTGAGCGCGGTGAAGGTGTGCTGCTCGAACGTCGCGATCTTGCCGAGGTGGCGCTCAATGCCCGCTGTCCCGGATTTGATCGCGCGCGCGAGACTGCTCACCCGGACGCCTTTGCCGAGTACAGCGGCGGACGAAAGATCCTCCGAGAACGCGCCGTTCACGAAGACCAGCGTGTGCCAGGCGTTCTCGCCGAAGTTGAAGCGCGCGAGATCAGATCGCTTGACGCCGCGAACTTCGAGTGGCGCCAGGCGAAAAGCGCGATCCGCGATCGGCGCAACGCTCGTGAAGTGCCAGTCTTCGTTCTTCGTCGTGGGGAACCCGAGCGCCTGGAATCGCGCCATTCCCTGCTTTCGCAGAGCCCAGAGCCAATCGGGCCCGCCCGGCTGGCCCTCGAAATCGTCTCGATACACCTCTATCGAGCCGGGCGCACGAGTGGTCACGGAACTCGCGCCGGCCTTCTTCATCGTGGCGATCTCGCTCAAGCAACTGCCCCCGCAGCAGCCCCCTGCAACCAGTCGTAGCCCTTCTCCTCGAGCTGAAGCGCCAGCTCCTTCCCGCCGGACTTCACGATGCGGCCGTTGGCGAGCACGTGCACATAATCCGGGACGATGTAGTTGAGAAGCCGCTGATAGTGCGTGACGACGATCGTCGCCTTGTCCGGAGAGCGAAGCTTGTTGACGCCCTCGGCGACGATGCGCAGCGCGTCAATGTCGAGCCCCGAGTCCGTCTCGTCCAGAATCGCGAGCCGTGGCGAGAGAACTGCCATTTGAAAGATTTCGTTTCGCTTCTTCTCGCCGCCTGAGAATCCATGATTCACGGAGCGGGAGAGCATCGACTCGTCCATATCGACGAGCTTGAGCTTCTCCTCCACCAGGTCGAGGAACTCGAGCGGATCGACTTCTTCCTGACCGTTCGCCTTGCGGATCTCGTTGTACGCGGAGCGCAGGAAGTAGGCGTTGGACACACCCGGGATTTCCACCGGATACTGGAACGCGAGGAAGATTCCATTTTGCGCCCTGACTTCCGGAGCCATCTCGAGGAGGTTCTGCCCATTGTAGCTGACCGTTCCCCGGGTGACTTCGTAGGAGGGATTCCCCGCCAGTACTTGCGCGAGCGTCGATTTGCCCGAGCCGTTCGGCCCCATGACGGCGTGTATCTCTCCGGCCTTCACGTTGAGAGAGATGCCCTTCAGAATTTCCCGATCGCCTATTCCGGCGTGCAGATCATTTATCTCGAGCATGAAACCAGTGATTGAATGTTGTTTGTATGGCGTACACCGCCTGACTGAAGAGCGTCCAGTTGGCGGTGAACGGATATCCCGGCGTGCGCGGGCCGGAGCGGAGCCAGGCCCAGCCGGCGCGGATTCTCTCCATCAGACCCCGAAGTAGCATGGTCGCTCAGTTGGCGCGCCTGATCGTCAACCGACGCTGCCTTCCAGCGTGATGCCGAGAAGCTGCTGCGCTTCGACCGCGAACTCCATCGGCAGTTCCTTGAACACTTCCCTGCAGAAGCCGCTCACGATCATCGACACCGCGTGCTCGGCGCTCACGCCTCGTTGCTTGCAGTAGAAGATCTGGTCCTCGCCGATCTTCGACGTCGATGCCTCGTGCTCGAGAGTGGCGGTATTGTTCTGCACCTCGATGTACGGAAAGGTGTGCGCACCGCACTTGTTCCCGATGAGCATCGAATCGCACTGTGTGTAGTTGCGCGCGCCTTCGGCCTTGGGGAGAATGCGCACCAGTCCGCGGTAGCTGTTGTTGCCTTCGCCTGCCGAGATTCCCTTCGAGACAATCGTCGACTTCGTGTTCTTGCCGATGTGGATCATCTTGGTGCCGGTGTCGGCCTGCTGCTTTCTGTTGACGACCGCGACGGAGTAGAACTCTCCGACTGAATTGTCTCCCTGAAGGATTACGCTCGGGTACTTCCACGTGATCGCGGAGCCCGTCTCGACCTGCGTCCACGAGATCTTGGAGTTGACGCCGGCCGCCTTGCCGCGCTTGGTGACGAAGTTGTAGATGCCGCCCTTTCCCTGGGCGTCGCCCGCGTACCAGTTCTGGACCGTCGAGTATTTTACCGTCGCGTTGTCGAGCGCAATCAGCTCGACGACCGCGGCGTGCAACTGATTCTCGTCGCGCTTGGGTGCCGTGCATCCCTCGAGGTAGCTCACCGACGCGCCTTCATCGGCAATGATCAGCGTGCGCTCGAACTGGCCGGTGTTTTTGCTGTTGATCCGGAAGTAGGTCGAGAGCTCCATCGGGCACTTCACGCCCTTGGGCACGTAGGCGAACGATCCGTCGCTGAAGACGGCGGCGTTTAGTGCCGCGAAGAAGTTGTCGCTGTGCGGGACGACCGTGCCGAGGTACTTCTCGATCAGCTCCGGGTGATTCTGGACCGCTTCGCCGAACGAGCAGAAGATGATTCCGTGCTTGCCGAGCTCTTCCCTCATCGTCGTGCCAACGGAGACGCTGTCGAAAATCGCATCGACGGCGACGCCGGCGAGCATCTTCTGCTCATTTAGCGAGATGCCGAGCTTCTCGTAGGTGCGGAGCAGCTCGGGGTCGACTTCGTCGAGGCTCTGCAGCGGCTTGACGCTCTTCGGCGCGGAATAGTAGACGAGCGAGTTGTAATCGATGGGAGGGTACCGGACGTTCCCCCAGTGCGGCTCCTTCATGGTGAGCCAGCGGCGGTACGCCTTGAGGCGCCACTCCAGCATGAACGACGGCTCGTTCTTTTTCGCAGAGATGGTGCGGATGATGTCTTCGTTGAGGCCGGGCGGGACGGTGTCCGTCTCGACGTCCGTGACGAACCCGTACGCGTATTCGCGGTTGACCAGCGCCTCGATTCCCGAACTCATTCCAACTCCTTGGCGTTTCTATACTTCCCGGCGTAGATTCAATCTAAAGCAATTCTGTCGGGATAGTCAAGCGAACGTCTTGTCTTTCTATCCCATTGTCTCGTCAGCACTTACGCCGCTGGAAAATGTGCAGAGCCCGCCCGATTTCATACATAAGAGGACCCGAATGACGGGAGCTTCCCGCCCCGTTTCCGATTCGCCGGCCGGAAACCCGGAGTTCGAGCCAGTGCCCTCGATGAGTGATCTGACCGAGGGGACGATCCTGCAACGGGTGCGCCCAAGTGGTGATGCGGTTTGTCTCGTCCGGTACAAGGGCGAGATCTCAGCACTGAGCGAGATCTACAGGACCGGCGAAGTGAACACGGTGCGCGTCCCATGAATGTCCGCGGCGACTTTCCCCTCCTTGCCAACAACCCGGGCCTCCACTACCTCGACTCGGCGGCGACGTCGCAGAAGCCCAAGGTGGTTCTCGACGCGCTCCGCAACTTTTACGAGACGGCGAACGCGAATCCGCACCGCGGGGCCTATTCGCTTTCGGTGCGAGCAACCGAGTGCTATCACCAGTCGCGTGTCCGGATCGCCCAATTCCTGGGCGTCGGGGATTCAGACTGTCTCATCTTCACGCGCGGAACGACGGAAGGCCTGAATCTCGTCGCCAGCTCGTGGGGAATGGCGAACGTCTCGAGCGGCGACGAGATCGTCGTCACCGCCATGGATCATCACTCGAATTTCGTGCCGTGGCAGGTGCTCGCGATGAGGAGAGGCGCGAAGTTCAGGGTCTGCGAGCTCACTTCTGACGGAAAGATCGATCTCGATTTCCTGAGCGGGCTGCTCAACGAGCGCACGAAGATCGTCACGTTCAGCCACGTGTCGAACGCGCTGGGCACGATTAATCCGGTCGCGGAAATCGCGCGCCTGGTGCGCGAGAAGACCGACGCGATCCTCGTCTGCGATGGTGCGCAGAGCGCTCCGCACTTGCCTGTCTCGTTCGATTCGCTCGGCGTTGATTTCTACGCCTTCAGTGGGCACAAGATGCTTGGGCCGATGGGCATCGGTGGCTTGATCGGCAGGCGCGAGATGCTGGAAGAGATGCCGCCGTACCAGACGGGCGGTGACATGATCGAGTTCGTGCACGACGATCGCACGACGTGGAACGTGCTGCCGCACAAGTTCGAGGCGGGGACTCCCAACGCCGCCAACGCTGTCGGACTCGCCGCCGCGGTCGAGTATCTCGACGGCATTGGCATGGATCGCGTGCTCTCGCACGAGAGAGCGCTGATGTCGGAGGCGCAGAAGCGTCTCGCCGCGATCGAGGGTCTGCACATCTATGGACCTCCCGCGAGCGAGCGGAGCGGCGTACTGAGCTTCACGCTCGGCGATGTGCATCCTCACGACCTCGCGACAATTCTCGATGGTGGGGGGGTTTGCATTCGCGCCGGTCACCACTGCGCACAGCCGCTGATGCGGCGGCTCGACGTGCCCGGGACAGCGCGGGCGTCATTCTACGTCTACAACGACGAGAGCGATATTGAAGCGCTTGTCGCGGGGATCCTGAAGGCGAGGGAGATCTTTGGATATGCGCCGGTCTAGCCGATTCCGCCGGATCGGGAGGCGACATGTCTCAGCCTAGGAGCGCGGCCGAGATCGGAGCGCTCTATCAGGAGCTGATTCTCGATCACTACCGGCGACCGCGGAACAAGGGAACGCTCGAGAAAGCGGACGCGAGTGTGGAGGTAAAGAATCCGCTCTGCGGCGACGAGATCGGTCTTCAGGTCGCGTTCGACGGCGATTGCGTATGCGATCTCAAGTTTTCTGGGCGCGGCTGTTCGATCTCCCAGGCCTCGGCGTCGATGATGACTCAGCTCGTGAAAGGAAAGAGCACGGAGGAGATCGACGCGATCAGGAAACAATTCCGGGATCTGATGCTCGGCAATGCGTCAGCCGCGGACGACCCGCGGCTCGGTCCCCTCCGTGCGCTCTCCGGCGTAGCGCGATTCCCGGCGCGGGTGAAGTGTGCGCTGCTGGCATGGAATGCATTGGAGAGCGCGCTGGCCGAGCGATCTCCGTAAGGAAGGCGCACTGGCGCGTTCTCATTAGTTCCGCGGTTGATCGACGTCCTTCGGCCGCTGCTGCCCATTACAAACTTTGCGGTGCGACGTACCTTGCAGCTGCCAAGCACTTTTCGGATGCGGCTTCGCCGCAATGGTGGTAACGTGCTTGGAACTGGACTAAGCGCTCACTTATAAGGATCAGGGAATGGCAGACGTCACGATTCAGATTCGGAAAAACGGCGCCTATGTCGTAATGGGCGAGATCAACCTCATCGATCACGACGGAAATCCGGTGCTCATTCCGCCGGAAAAAAGAAAAACCACGCCGGAAGGCCTGCCAAGAATCTCGCTCTGTCGGTGCGGTGGCTCAGTGATGAAACCCTTCTGCGACGGAACTCACAGCCGCATTGGATTCATCGGCGCCGAGGAAGTGGTCGAGAAGACCGACGCTACTCTCCCATTGCCTTGATCAGCACGCGCTTGGGACGCTGACCATCCCACTCGCCATAAAAAACGCGCTGCCACGGACCAAAATCGAGCTTCCCCCTCGTAACGGGCACTATCACTTCGTGACCGATCGTCAGTGACCGAAGGTGCGCCGCCGCGTTGTCCTCGCCGGTGCCGCTGTTGTGCCGGTAATCATCGGGCGACCACGGCGCGATTCTGTTCTCGAGCCAATCGAGAATGTCCTTCCACAATCCGGGCTCGTGATCGTTCACGAATACCGACGCCGAGATGTGCATCGCCGACACCAGTACCATCCCCTCGGTGACTCCCGCCGCCGCTCGGCATTTCTCGACTTCTTCCGTGATGTCGATGATCTCCTGCCGCTTCTCTGTGTTGAAGGTCAGGTACGTCGTGTGAGTGTTCACGCCGGTTGGCTCTTCCCGAGTAGCTTCGCATGCCACGAATCACCCACGTTGAGCTCGAAGCGCGCCTTCCATTCGCCCAGCGTAGTCACGGTTGGATCGAAGACATGAGTGTCGGGAGCGATTTTCCCCTCCGCGCCGAGTGCCGTGAACTCTTCCCGGTCGACGGACTCAATGACGCCCTTTTCATCACGGAAAAAGATGAGTCCGCTCGTAACGAGACTGGCGCCGAGACGGGGCTCGAGCGCCTTGAGCGCTCGGAAAAGCCCGTCAATCGAGCATCCAGATGCGCCCGCCGTCGATTGATCGACCGCGACTGTGAGGAAGCGACCGTACTTCCAGTCTTTGCCGACGGTTAGCGGGGCGCCGTGCGCCTTCCACTGCGGGAGAAAACGGTCGACTTCCTTCAGCAATGTGTCGGACGCACCCGCATCCAAGGTGCGGTCGCTGCCGAACACCCAGGTGCGCGCGTCGTCGGGCAGCTCGTCGATTTTCACTAACGGCATAAGCACTCTCTCATAGACAATACCCGTTCACCACAAACCAGCAACGACTATAAGGCGAATTCTTGAAGAAATCGAGCAGCCTCTCGCCGACCTTGGTCTCACCACTCTGTGAAGGATGCGTGCCATCTTCCTCGAAGTCAGCCCGCTCCCACGCCAGCCCGTCGGAGCGCGGCGTTGCTCCATCCGCCCACATGTACGGTCCCCACAATATCAACGGCGCTGACTTCTTCGTGTAGTTGAGAGTTCCTGCACGCGGATTCCCAGGCAATCCGCGCATCTCGTTGATCTGCGATTCGATCGCCCACTTCACCGAGAAGCCGCCCTCGTACGCGTACGGCTCGGGATTCAGATCGGTCGTCCCGTACCCGCCATAGATGCGACTCGATAGAAACACGATGCGCAGATTCGGATAGCGAACCCGCAGCGCGCGCAGAACCAGGCCCAGATTCGTGAGAAGGGCGTTCGCATCGGCGCTGTCGGCGGGAAGCGATACCGAAGGCTTCGGATCATCCAGCTTGACCCACGCCGCCTGCACCTGATTCTCGCTCAACCCCAACGGCGCGAGACGCGCAACCTTGATGCGATCGTAGCTGGGAGAGGTGGGCGATCTCCACTCCGGCGCATCTTGGGCGTCCGCGGCGCCATTCACGATCACCATCGTGTAATGATTGACGCTCGGGTCCGCCGCCGCTTTCCCCATGAATGTCCACGGTGCGCACGGCGGACCAGAGCTCTGCGAGCACCACTCCTGCGTCGCGTTCGACATTCCAATCGAGAGCAGCACGTACTTCCCGAACGGACTCTCGTCGCCATTCACATCGAGGGGCTTGATCGAGTTTCGCCGAGCACGCGCGGCGGAATCGTGGTCAGCGGGCGGCTGGTTGATTCCACCGGGATATATTCCGCCGGTATTTCCGTAGTACGTCCGCGCGAGCAGATCCGTCAACGGAATCCTTACGGTGTCGGTCGGAGGCCCGACGACGACAGGCTTCGGAGGTGGGGGAGGAGGCGAAGCGCACCCGATCAGCGCGCTCGCGAACGCGAGACCAACCAGAGTGCGACGTCTGGCCCGCATTACTTACTGAAGTTCTGCGGCCTTTACTCTCTTTCGCTCCAGCAGAGCCCGTCCCTTCGCTTCCCTCGCGGCCTCGGCTGTCGAACGCTCGCTCTCCATGTGCTGCTCGAGCGCTTTCCACGTCGCCTCGGTGGGCTCCGCATACGCGATCAGCACGACAGACAGGTTGTCATTTCGACTGACAAGCATCTCCTTGTCGAGCGCGATGACTGCGTGCGTATGGTCGTCGGCAAGGATCATCGTGCGTCTCGTTCGATGAAGAACGGCGGGATATGCCGGCGTGCTGGCGGTGATGCTGAGGTTCTCGATCGGACGGAACGCACCGCTGCGGTCCTGCAAATACCTGCTGTCCGGCTTCACTACAACCTTGACCGCCATCCCTTCTCTCCAGCGCGAATGTCTCCCTCAATCTACACCAGTAGCGCTTCGCGTGACTCGACCGTCAGCGTAGAGGTCGTCGCGCGTGAGGGGAATGTTCGAATGCCCGTGCGCATCAGGCTTTGCCAGCAGCGTCTGGATGACGTTGATCGCCGCCCTTGTGAAGGCGTTCGCCGAGGCGGACATGTAGAGCCTCCAGACGCGGAAAGTGTGATTTCCGACGAGCTCCGTCGCCTCGCTGCTCTTCTCCTCCAGCGATCGCACCCAGTGCCTCAGAGTCATCGCGTAGTGCTCGCGCAGACTCTCCACATCACGGACTTCGAACCCCGCGCCTTCGGCCGTGGCGATGACATCGTCGGTCGCGGTGAGCTTTCCGTCCGGAAAGACATACCTGTCGATGAACGCATCGGCCCTCCAGAACTTCCGGAAAATCCTCTCACTCAGCGATTTCGGGCGCGCTTCGCCGAGACTCACAATGCCGTGATTCAAAAACAGTCCTCCGGGCTTGAGCGCACGGAAGGCGGAGTCGAAGTACACGCGTAGGTGAGTGAGTCCAACGTGCTCGATCATCCCGACGCTGGCGATCTTGTCGAAGGCGTCTCCGGTCGTGAGCGTGCGATAGTCGCGGATCGCAACGCGGCACCGGTCGGCGAGTCCGGCCTCCGCGATACGCTCCTCCGCGAAAGTTGCCTGATTCGGACTGAGGGTGATGCCGGTCGCATCAACTCCATAGCGTTCGGCGGCGTGCATGACGAGACCGCCCCAGCCGCAGCCTATGTCGAGCAGACGATCGCCGGGCTTGAGACGAAGCTTACGGCAGATCAGATCGAGCTTCGCCTCCTGCGCGACATCGAGCGAGTCTTCCTGCGTGCGGAAGTACGCGCACGAATAAACCATCCGCCGGCCGAGCCAGAGCTTGTAGAAGTTGTTTCCAATGTCGTAATGAAAGTGAACCGCCGCGGCGTCGCGCACTGGAGTGTGCCGGGGCCCGAGCTTTCTCGCCCGCTCGGGGAACCGCGCATCGGCTAGATCATCGTCGGCCGTGCCCGGGAGCCGCAGCACGAGGCCAACCAGACGCGCGACCGCGAGCGGCGAACGGAGCCTGTCGCCGATCGTTTCACCGAGGTTGGACGCGGCTTCCATGCTACCCTCGATCTCCGTGTCTCCGCTGATGTAGGACTCGACGATAGAGAGCTCGTTCGGGGGAAGGAGCATTCGGCGGAGCGACGCCGGCCGGTTGAGCACGAGCGTAAACGGTGGGTGCGGGTTGCTCCCGCGATCGACCGAGCCGTCCCAGAACTTTACATCGAACGTTCGCCCGTGTGGCTCGCCGAACAGTGCCGCGAGCACGACACGACAGCGTGACAGCGCACCGTCATAAGCGCGTGATTGCGCAGTCTGTTCGGCGATTGAAGCAAGCGCGTCCGGCAATTAGCCTCCCGAGCGAGGCACGGGCTTCGGCGTGTCGAGAAGCCGCCACATGTACCACGACCCTACGGTGCGATATGGCGCCCACTTGGCGCCGATCTTTTTTACTCGTTCCGGTGTCGGAAGCTTACGCAAGCGATACGCCCTCTGAATGCCCTTCTGTACACCCAGGTCCAGGTCGGGTAATACGTCGGGCCGGCTGAGCCTGAACATCAGGAACATCTGCGCCGTCCACCGGCCGATGCCTTTGACCTGCGTGAGCGCCGAAACGATTTCCTCGTCGCTCAGCTCGTGAAGTGTCTCGATCGACAGTTCTCCCAATGCAACCCGGGCGCCAAGGTCCTTAAGATACACGGATTTCTGGCGCGACAATCCGATCGAGCGCAGCTGCTCGTCGGATGTCGATACCAGCTCGGCCGGTAGCGGCGTTCTTCCCCCGTAAAGTCCCTGAAAGCGTCCGTGAATCGTTCCCGCGGCTTTGCCCGATAGCTGCTGAAAAACGATCGATCGGCACACGGCATCGAAATGAGTGCCGACGCTCGCCGGCCACCCCTTGTAGCTGCCGACCTTGTCGATCACCTGACCCAGCGCTGGATCGACCTTCCTGAGATGCGCGACGGCTTTCCGGCCGAACGCGCTAGAACCAGCAGATTTCATTCTTGCCCGTCAGTGGTAGAGGCTCGCGATTGAGCCGCAGCTCGATCAGCGTCGTAGTGAACGGATAAAAGAATTTTATCCCAGTGTCGGAGGGGAGGGAGGATATGTCGAGGGTGCCATCCCATTTTGCCTCGCGGGCAAGCGCAGGCGCATCCGCCGGTTTCTCGCTGCCAAACCCCAGATAACCAACGAGCTGCGAGCCGGACGACGCAATTACCCGGACCCAGAGGTTGGGAAGCTTTTTGTAGTCGAGGTCGGCGAGACGGACGTGAAAGCAGCGGAGGCTCGAGTCGCCCTTATATGTATGGACATCCAGATCGAACTGCTGGATGCTGTTGTCTGCCCCAGTGCCGCTGCCGCGCTTGAACAGCTGGAGGTTGTAGTCGGGCACCGGGTCACCGCGCTCGTCGACCACCCGTACCACAAACTGCTGCCATTCGTCGATTTTCGCGCGGGCGCGCTGCGTTTTTTTCGTCGCGTCGTCGATCCACTGCGTGAAGGTCGGTGCGCTCGAGACCTGTAGCGCGCTGTCGACCAGGTCGGCCAGGTCGTCTCCCGGTTCGGAGAGAATCGTCCCGTGGTTTTTGCCCTCGATCGGTATGAGTGGAATGTCGGTGTTCTTCCAATCGGCAATCGATATGCGCTTCTCGGAGCCTTCGCGCGCCGGATCGAGCGTGAGGTCGAGTATGATCTTCCTCGTATTGAGCGGACAGGATGCCCATCTCACAGTGCCGTCCGATCCCGGCTCGTCGAAGAGCTGGCGCAATCCGCCGTAGCTCTGGTTGCCGCAGAAGATGAAGACGTAAGGCGTGCGTCGAGTGGGACCGTAGAAGGTCTCGTCGCCGAGCAGGTCGAGGTGGGCAAGATCCCAGGTGAAGCGGCTGCCAAGCTCGAGCGCGTCGAGGACTCTGTCTCCCGCCTCGAGAAAATCGGGGCCGAGATGGCGATTTCCTTTGAAGAGGGCACCGAGCCAGCTGCGGCCCTTGTGGGCCAGTGGCGAGCCGAAGGTGGCGGGAGCGAGACCGATGAGATGCTTGAGGCGATCGCGCCGGCCCGCGTAGGCGGTGAGCCAAGCTCTTATCACGAGCATTCCGGTCGAATGCACGATTGCATCGAACGGCTGGTCGGCGTCGAGTCCGGCTCTCATCTGGAGCGCGCGGTCGAATCCTTCCGCGATGTCCTTGATCGTGACTTCGTTGGTGAGCGACTGGTAGCTGCAGGCGTGGATCATCGCGACGTCGTAGCCGCGCTGCTCGAGGATGCGCTCCCACACCTTGAACGCGGCGCCATCGTCGGAGTACCCGTGGACGAGCACGATCGGATTGCGAGGCATTTGCGCAAATATACGGGCCGTTCGCGACCCCGTCCTCTACCCATGGAGACTCTATATTTGTAGCGATGAAGCCGACGCCGCCGACAAAACAGCCGATGCAGCAGCCGACGCCGCCCACACAGCCGACGTTGCACCTAGCACCGCCAGTCTCCGACATGTCGCCGGCTGAATTCCGGAAGCACGGCTATGCCGTGATCGACTGGATCGCGGACTACCTCGACGCGCCCGAAAAATGGCCCGTGCTGTCTGCGGTCCGGCCGGGCGATGTGCGCCGTGCCATCCCACAATCGCCGCCCGAGCGGGGTGAGTCGATGGATGAAATCCTCGGCGATTTCCAGCGACTCATCGTTCCCGCGATAACGCATTGGAATCACCCGGCGTTCATGGCGTATTTCGCGAATTCCTCCACCGCCGCCGGGGTGCTGGGCGAGGCGCTGACCGCGGCGCTCAACGTCAACGCCATGCTGTGGAGAACGAGTCCGGCTGCGACCGAGCTCGAGTTCCTGACTCTGGATTGGCTGCGGCAGATGCTCGGGCTGCCGGACGGATTGTTTGGCACGATCGCCGACACTGCATCGTCGAATACTCTCTACGCTTTGGCAGCCGCGCGGGAGCTGCGCCCTGAGCTTCGCATCCGCGAGGAGGGGATGTCGGGGCGGGCGGATCTTCCGAGGGTCGTGGTCTACTGCTCGGAGGAAGCGCACTCGAGCGTCGACAAGGCAGTGATGACGCTCGGGCTCGGCCTCGAGGCGCTGAGAAAAATTCCCACTGATTCGGCGCTGAGGATGGATGCGACCGCGCTCGCCACCGCCGTCGAGAACGATCGGCGCGCCGGACGCGTGCCGCTCGCCGTCGTCGCGACCGTGGGAACCACTTCGACTACCGCCATCGATCCGGTTCCAGCCATTGCGGAGATTTGCGAGAGGCACGGGATGTGGCTGCACGTCGATGCATCATATGGCGGCACCGCCGCAATTCTGCCCGAGATGCGGCACGTGCTGGACGGATGCGACCGGGCCGACTCGCTGGTGGTGAACCCGCACAAGTGGCTGTTCACTCCGATGGACTGCTCGGTGCTATACACGCGGCGGCCTGACTTGATGAAGCGCGCATTCCAGCACATTCCCGACTACCTGGTCGTGAGCGAAGGCGAGGGAGTCGCGAACCTGATGGATTACGGGGTCGCCCTGGGCCGCCGCTTTCGCGCGCTCAAGCTCTGGTTCGTGATCAGGAACTTTGGCGTGGAAGGCCTGCGCTCGCTGATCAGAGAGCACATTCGGATCGCCCGCCGGCTCGGTGAGTGGATCGACGACGATCCTGAGCTCGAGCGAATGGCGGACGTAAACTTCTCGACCGTGGTGTTCCGCTCATATCCGCCCGGCATGAGCGGACGTGAGCTTGACGACCACAACGAGAGGACACTGGCAAAGGTCGTCGAGGGGCGCGAAGTCTACCTCTCCCACACTCGGGTGCGGGGGAGTTATGCCATTCGCATCGCGATCGGGAACATTCATACAACCGAGGCGCACGTTCAGCGGGCGCTGGAATTGGTAAAGGAAGCGGCCGGGACACGCGGCTAACGGCGTCCTGCGAGGTGCTGGCAGGAACGAAGGATGCGGAGCGGTATATTATTGGACGTATTTTAAACCCCCCGTCTTTTTCATTTACAAATCAGGGAGATCCTTGATGAGAGTTTTTGTGACCAGAATCGCGGCCGCTTTGTCGATCTGCGTCGCCGCCGCATCGCCGCTCGCGGCGCAGATCGTGGCGACCTGCGATCCCACCGCCAACACGAAGGGTGACATCGCCAAGGCGCAGTTCTCGATGACGCGCGCCATCTCTGCCACGGACAAGGGAAACCCGACGCGGGACCTGCAGGATGTGCTGAGGCTCGTCGACAATGGCAACGACAACCCGACGGCGCGCAATTATCTGCGCGGTGAGGCGTATATCCTTTATCTGATGCAGCCGACCGCTACCGCCGTCGTGCAACGTGGCATGCTCGGAATGACGACGAACCCCACGGCGACGATCGATCTGTACGTGGCGGCCGATTCCGCGTTTTCGATCGTCGAGAAAGCGTCGCCCGAGTGCGTGCCGACCATCAGGCAGTGGCGTCAGCAGAAGCCGTGGCTCAACGCGCTCAACGGGGCAATCAACGCATTGAACGCGGGACAGCTGGATTCGGCGGAAGCACTGGCCAAGAGATCTCTGGTGCTGGACCGTCACGCGCCGTACGCCTATTCGGTCCTCGGCTCGATAGCCCAGAACCGGAAGAACTCGGCGGCCGCGAACGACTACTGGAAGCAGGCGTTAGCCGCCGCGGGGACTGACACGGTGTACGCGGATGTTCGCACGAAGACGTTGTACGAGATCGCGTCGGCCGCGTCCGACAGGGCAGAGGGACAAGCCGGTGCCGCCAAGCGGGCCGCCGCAAAGGAGGCGATCAAGTTGTGGCAGGACTATCTAGCGGTGGCCAACAACGATCTTCTCCTCGCCGACGCGATTGACAATGTGTCACGCATGTACGTGGAGGCTGGTGACAGCGTATCCGTACCCACGATCTACGCGCCGATGCTCGCCAATCCGTCCAAGTACGGAGAGATCTCGCTCGTTCACGCCGGCGTGGTAGCGAGCCGCAACGGACGTCAGGCCGACGCCATCACGCTTTTCGATGCCGCGCTCGCGCAGAATCCCTACTCACGCGATGCGATCAACAATCTGGCGGCGACGTACATCCAGACTAACCAATTCCCGAAGGCATTTCCGCTGATCGACAAGCTGGTGGCGCTCGATCCGAGCAACCCCGACAATCCGCTGCTCTACGCCTTCGCGTACCAGGGCCTGTACAAGGGAACAAAGGACAAGAAGCTCCAGAAGATCTACACCGACTCGCTAGTGTATTTCAACGCCAAGTCAGAGAATTTGCCGGTGAAGCTGGTGGTGACAGAGTTCACGCGCCGGCCGGACCAGACGACGCTGGTGGGAACGATCGAGAACCGCGGAACAGCGGCCAAGACTTACACCGTGAACGTCGAGTTCCTCGACAAGAGCGGGACCGTGATCTTCACGGAGACGACGACGGTCGGGCCCGTGGAGCCAAAGAAGTCCGGGACGTTCAAGATCACGTCGCAGAAGGGCGGGGTGTTCGGGTACAGATATAAGCCGCTGACCTGACGCAGATTGGATCCAAGGTTCGATCCCGACGTGATAGCTCGTGCACTTGCTGCTCTCGGATCACGAGCTCCGCGGCAGCATCATCGGATCGGTCTCCACGATCGCGCCCAGAATCCAGAATCGTTTTCCATCGAACCAGAAAATCGCGACCTGCTCCAGCTCGCGCGCGAGGTCAATCGCTTTCTCTTGTGGCATCACCACCGCAACGCTGCACTCGCAGTGCAAGCGATCGGGAGAGCACGCGTCCACGTGCGCGAATCTGTAACTTTCCGCGGTCAGTCGCTGATCGAGGTCGCCCTTCCGTGTCTCGTTCTCCGCCGGTGAGAGATCGCGCCCACACGGGTCGAATGCAGTCAGTACCGCGAAGGGTTGACCGAACCCCACCGCGCCCAAGTCCGCGATCGCACGCTCTGATGGAATCTCACGCAGATCGATTTCCACCACTGGCCTGGTTGAAAAGCTGAGGATCGTCTCCGGGTAGCGCGGCCAATCGGGATCCTGATGATCGGGCGTTGATCTCATGCCGGAGCGAGTTACAAGGTTCGCACCACGACCGCGCGATCTCGAAACCGCAATTGGTACGCTCCTTGACCTGCTTTCCGCGCGTGAAGCCAAACCAGATCTGGCCGGACCTGCTCTACGTCGTCCGCCACGGCGAATCGGCCGGGAATGTCGCGCGCGATGCGGCCCACGAGGCCGGCGAGCCAATGATCGACCTCGACATCCGCGACGTCGATGTCCCGCTCTCCGAGCTGGGGCAGCGTCAGGCGATTGCGCTCGGAAACTGGTTCCGCACACTTCCGCCGGAAGATCGGCCCAACGTCGTTCTCACCTCCCCCTACCTCCGCGCCCGCCACACCGCCGGCCTCATCGTCAAGACAGCGGGGATCCACGAGGATGCCTACTCGCTCATGGTCGACGAGCGATTCCGCGAAAAGGAGTTTGGAATTCTCGACCGGCTCACTCACATCGGAGTCAAGGACATCCACCCCGATCAGGCCGAGTTCCGCCGCCTCCTCGGCAAGTTCTACCACCGCCCGCCCGGAGGAGAAAGCTGGTGCGACGTCATCCTCCGGTTGCGCAGCGCGACCGAGATGATCTCGCGCGAGCACTGCGGCCAGCGCGTTCTCATCGTCTGCCACGCGGTCGTCGTGCTCTGCATGCGCTACATACTCGAGCACCTCACGGAAACGGAGCTGCTTGCCATTGACAAGAAAGCCGATATCGCGAACTGTTCCGTCAGTCTTTACAAGCACGATGAGACACTCGGCCCCCGCGGCAACCTCCGTCTCAAGCTCTTCAACTTCGTTGCGCCTCTCGAACAAGCCGGCGCCCCCGTGACATCGGGGCCGGACGCGAACGTTGGCGCGCGCTAGCAAGCGGCGAGAGCTTCCGACGAAATCGTTCCTCTTATGAACGCGCTCGGATGAAAACGGTCGTGCTAGACGTGAAGCGCGTGAACTGGACCCGTGGGTGTCGTCGGCGTGTCGCGGCGGCGAATCGTTTCGCCCGCCGGCGCCTTCATCGGTAGCATCAACAGAAAAGTCGTACCCATTCCCACCCTGCTCGCGACGGTCACGTCGCCACCAAGCAGGCGCGCGAGCTTGCGGGTCACGCTCAGTCCCAACCCGGTGCCTCCGGTTTTTCTCGTGGCAGTCTGCTCGGCTTGCCAGAACGGCTCGAACACTTCCTCGATGTTCTCGGCCGCAATCCCGACACCGGTGTCCGCGATGCGCACTTCCAGAATTCCATTGCTCTCAGAGCAGCGGACCCGGACTTCTCCGTTCTCCGTAAACTTGATGCCGTTGGAGAGAAGGTTGACGAGCATCTGCCGCAGCTTCGTGCCATCCGTCTGCATAGCCTGATCCTCGTCGAGCAGCTCCACGACGAAATCGATGCTCTTCGCCGCAGCCATGGGCTCGACGAGCGCGGCCGCATCAGCGAGCGTGTGATTTACCGACATCGACTCCCACCTTATCCGCTCGCGCCCGACGTCCACCCGGGCGAAGGTCAGAATCTCGTCGATGAGGCCGAGCAAATGACGCGCGCTGGCGTTGATCCTTCCGAGCTGCTGCCGCTGGAGCTCCGTCACCGGGCCCGTGATGCCATCGGAAAGGAGCTCCTCGTACCCCATGATCGCGGTGAGCGGAGTGCGCAGCTCGTGCGACATCACGGCGAGAAAGTCCGTTTTGCTGTTGTTCGCTCTCTCGGCCTCCGCGCGAGCGCCTTCGGCTTCGCTCCGCGCCTTCTCCGCGTGGGCGCGCGCCTGCTTCTCGAGTGCGAGGAGGTCGACGCGCTCCTTGTCGGTGTTGCGGAGTACCCGGGCCGACCAGAGCACCAGCCCCACGAACGTCAGAATGCTGGCGACCGCGAACAGCGATGCGTCGAATTCTGACTCGTAGAATCCGGCGGATTCACCAACTATCCGGATGACGCCGAGCACGATAGGCGCGAACAGAGCAGCGGGTAGAAGCCTCCGCGTAAGCACGCCCGCCGCACCTTCATCCAGAAGGAGCACGGAAACACCGCGCTCTCTCACCGCGACCAGAATTCCGACGCCAAGTATCAGCTGCCCAATTGCCGTCCACAGCGCCATGCCCGACCACTGCGATAGGCTGTTCATGCCTTTGACGCCGAAGAGATAACCGAGAATCGCGAGCAGCGCGATGAGGAGACCAGGCGTGGCGAACACCTGCGCCCGGAGATCGTGCTTTCGCTGATCGTGGGGAATCGAGAGCAGCGCGAGCGCGAACAGCAGAAGGCTTCCGGCGCTGTTTATCGCGATGCGGCCGGGAGGATAGTTCGAGACCCGCCTGAGCCTGTCTCCGAAGAGCAGCAAGTCGAACCCGGATTCGCTGCCGCGCAGATATTCGTAGAGAGTGACGCCGGCAATCGTAGCGACGAGCGCGGCAAGAGTTTGCTGAATCGCATCCGTGTTTGCAGTCCGATGCGGACGCCCCGCCATCGTCAGCGCGCCGCCCGCCAGAACGAAGCAAAGCGCCATCAGCGGAAGTATCGGATATCCGCCGGTCGTCGCTGTCGTAACGAAGGGAAGATTCAGAGCCCAGCCCGCGAGCGCTATGGCGCCGAGAATGGCGACGGCGCTGCCTGCTATGATGGGCACCCGCTCGAAAAAGCCGATCATCGGGCTGTGACGTCCCGATGGGCTGACTGGAATTGTGCTGGGATTCGCCATGTTACGCGTCGACCGAAAACCTATTCGCGAATAAGGACGAGTGCAATTCTACCACGCTATCGCTTTGCGATCGTTGATGCTCTTGGCACTCGACACGCCGAGCTGACGCGCTTCGGCGGGCAGTCCCGCGGTAGCCAGCTCTCCCGCGGCGGCAACTCCTCTCGCGGCGTCGCGTGATCCCGGGATTACCTTGATGCCGAGCCCCGCGAGCTGGCGGCATATCTCCAGCCTAATTCCGCGGTTACCGCCTGTAACGAGTGCGATTCTCTGCTCAGCCATTCGTGTGCGTTCGGGATGAGGGCGCTACGACAGGAGTGTACTCAGCACGGCGCGTATTTGCACTACTAGCGACCCCTTGTATTTCTCGGCGATACGCGCTTCATCGGCGAGCTCCGTAAGTATTTGTTGGGATTGAAGATCGGGAACCCGGGGGACTGCGCGCTATAACGAAGGCGCCCCCCCCCGGCTGGCAAGTTTCGGGAACGGCAGTATGATTGCACTTGTTGCCGGATCGCGTTTCTCCTTCCATGACTGCATCCCGACTCACAATACCCGCACCGTCCTCTGCTCCTCCCTCAAAGCAGGAGATCGCGGACCTTCTGACCGAGGCGCGCGCGCGAACGCTGCTGCTCATATCCGCGGTGTCGGACGAGGACCTGCATCAGCAGCACGATCCGCTCATGAGTCCCATCATCTGGGACGTGGGACACATCGCGCACTTTGAGGAGCTCTGGCTCACGCAGAATCTCGACGGCCCGATCGAGTTCTCCGAGATGCCTGGGATGTACAACCCGTTCGAGCATCCCCGGGCGACTCGCGCCTCGCTCGCCCTTCCCACTCTGGCGGAGATGACGAAGCGGCTCCGGGAGATTCGCGGTCGCGTTATTGATCGCCTCGACTCGGTGGAATTCGACGATGAGAATCCGCTGCTGCGGGACGGCTATGTCTACAACATGGTCCTTCAGCACGAGTACCAGCACAACGAAACGATTCTTCAGACGTTGCAGCTGAAGAAGGGCGATCCGTATCGCGCCCCACGCCAGGTCTCCTTCGCGTCGCGCGCGCGCGCCTGGCCCGAGATGGTGTCATTCGGCGGTGGACAAGTTTCGATCGGGACACATGACTGGAGTGCGGCCTACGACAACGAGCGACCAGAGCATGTGATCGATCTGCCTCCGTTCCTGATCGATCGCTTTCCCGTCGCTAACGCACAGTACCTGGAGTTCATCCAGGACAACGGGTACGAGCGAAAAGAGTTCTGGTCCAATGGGGGCCAGCGGTGGCTGGCGGAGACTGGGGCGGCGGCTCCGAAGTACTGGAGCAGAGCGGGCGATGGATGGATTACCCGCACGATGGACGTCACGCGTCCACTCGATCCCACGCGCCCTGTCTGTCACGTCTGCTACTACGAAGCAGAGGCGTTCGCGGCCTGGGCTGGCAAGCGGCTCCCGAGCGAATTCGAGTGGGAAGCCGCCGCATCCTGGAATCCATCGACGAAGCGCGCCCAGAAATTTCCCTGGGGCGACTCTCCAGCCGATTCTCAATCCGCAAACATCGACCAGCTCGCCTTCGACACCGCACCGCCTGGCACCTACGATCGCAATGTGTCCCCGCTCGGCTGCTATGGAATGATCGGCGACGTGTGGGAATGGACATCGAGCGACTTCAACGGCTATCCCGGCTTTCAGAGCTTTCCGTACAAGGAATACTCGGAGGAGTTCTTCGGTCCCGAATACAAAGTCCTGAGAGGCGGCTCGTGGGCCACCCGGCCGGGCGCCATTCGCAGCACTTTCAGGAACTGGGACTATCCAATCAGGCGGCAGATCTTCAGCGGATTCCGCTGCGCGCAGGACGCATGAAGAACGGCAATCGTTCCTCCGAACTCGTCGGCGGCACGCCGCCATACACCGTGCACCGCCCCCACCGGCAGATGGTGCGGGACGTGCGCCATGGTCTCGCGCGATCTCCGAAGCAGCTCTCGCCCAAGTACTTCTACGACGAGCGCGGCTCCGAGCTGTTCGAGGAGATCACTCAGCTTCCAGAGTATTATCTGACGCGCGCGGAGCGATCGCTGCTGGAGCAGCGGATCGCCGAGATCATCGCGGCGGTGCGGCCGTGCTCCCTCGTCGAGCTTGGCGCCGGCAGCGCGACCAAGACGCACATAATTCTAGACGAGATGCGCTCGAATGGATGCGCGGAGTGCTACGTCCCGATTGATGTGAGCAAGGATTTTCTGAAGGCCACGGCGGCTCAGTTACGGGCCGATTACGCGGACGTTCAGATCATGCCGGTTGTCTCCGACATCACCGAGCCCTTCGCGCTTCCGCCGGTCGCTAGTCCGACGCTGGTTGCTTTCCTTGGGAGCACGATCGGAAATTTTCCGCGCGAAGAGGCAATCCGGCTGCTGTCTCACATCGCGAGCGAGATGGGCCCGACCGACCGCTTTTTGCTGGGCGCCGATCTGATCAAGGATCCGGCGATCATCAACCAGGCGTACAACGATTCCCGGGGCGTGACCGCCGCCTTCAACCTGAACGTTATCGAGCGGCTCAACCGCGAGCTCAACGCGAATTTCCCGGTGAGCGACTACGAGCACCACGCATTTTATAGTAGCGAGCACCACCGGGTGGAGATGCACTTGATCGCCCGCAGAGCGCACACAGTGACGATCCCGGAGATCGGAGAGATCTCGTTCGAGAAGGGTGAAAGCATCCGGACGGAGCTGAGCTACAAGTACGACCGCCCTATGCTCGACGACATTCTCTCGGCGTCGGGTCTCTCGATCGAGAAGTGGATGCCGGCCGACGATGACTCTTTCGCTCTGGCGCTAGCCCGCGCGGAGGGCTGAGCCAGTCTCGTGAGCCTCTCAGAGGCGGAGCTGTTGGAGGATGTCCGGCAGCGATTGTTCGCTCCCATCAGATCTGCGAATCCCCACGTGATCGGGCTCGAGCTGGAGTTGATTCCAGTTCACAAGACAACCCACACGCGCGCGCTCGCCACAAACGACGAGCGCGCATCGACGGCCGAAGTGCTGTCACTTCTTGGACGACGCGAAGGCTGGCATGAATGTTCGAACGGCGGCGACCCATCATCCTGGAAACTGGCAGATGGAGCGCGCATCTCGTTCGAGCCGGGCGGACAGATAGAGATCAGCACTGCTCCCAAGCCGACCGCATCAGAAGCTATCGACTCGACGCAGGGTCTCGTGAAAATGCTCCGCGATGCGATGTCGAATGCTGGAATCGAGCTGCTCGCGCGTGGAGTCGACCCGTTCAACGCCATCGATGCTGTGCCGCTCCAGCTTCAGCGCGAACGTTACACCGCCATGACGCGCTACTTCGATTCCCTCGGGCCGTCGGGCGTGCAGATGATGCGACAGACTGCGGCGCTCCAGTTAAATCTCGAGCGTGGAGAGGATCCCAAATTCAGGTGGCGGCTCCTCAACAGCCTCGCGCCCATCGTCGTCGCGCTTTTCGCGAACTCACGGCAATACGCGCGCAAGCCGACAGCATGGGCGAGTTACCGCGCTCAGCTCTGGAGGACTCTCGATCCTTCGCGGACAGGAATCATTTACGACGAAACCGGGCACGTCGAGCGATATCTGTGCTTTGCGCTCGACGCGATCGCCATGCGCGGGGGCGGGCCGGGCTATCGGGCATTTCGTGAGTGGATTCACGAGCCCGCAATAAACAGAGAGGATTGGCTGTTCCATCTCTCCACGCTCTTCCCGGAAGTGCGACCCAAGGAGTTTTTCGAGCTGAGATCGGCCGATACGATCGATCCCGATGCGCTGGCCGCGCCGGTAGTGTTCGTCACCAGCCTCGTGTATGACGAGGAGAGTGCCCACCGAACGGCCGAGTTGATTGGTGCGCCCAGTGAAAAGTTGCTCGAGCGTGCGGGCCGGTTGGGTTTGGCTGATCCCGAGATACGTCGAATTACTTCCCGCCTGGTAGTGCTCGCGCTCGACGGTGGCCGGCGATTGGGTGGCGACTACCTCCGGCGACCTCATCTCGAGGCCGCATATCAATACTTTGCGCGCGCCCTCTGAGCCAGGGACATTTGAACCGATGACTGTTCGGATGCCCCACCGGCGACGCTGACACCGCATTACCAGAAATGCCCGAGCTACCGGACATAACCATCTATCTGGAAGCGCTAGCGTCTCGGATAGTGGGACAGCCGCTCGAGCGCACGCGCATCCCCAAACCATTCCTGCTCCGTTCAGTCGATCCACCCATCAGCGCGGCAAACGGGAAACGGATCGTCGGCGTGCGGAGAATGGGGAAGCGCATTGTCGTGGAGCTCGAAGACGATCTCTTCCTCGTCATCCACCTCATGATCGCCGGCCGTCTTCGCTGGGTGCCCGCCGGGGCGAAGGTGCCCGGGAAGATCGGGCTCGCGGCGTTCGATTTTCCGAACGGTACTCTGATACTCACGGAAGCCGGTTCGAAACGGCGCGCCTCGCTCTGGCTTGTGCGCGGTGAACAGTCGCTCGAGCAGTTCGAACGAGGCGGCCTCGAGGTACTCGATGCCGATCTCGCGCATTTCACCGAGCGGCTGGTTCAGGAGAATCACACCCTCAAGAGATCTCTCACAGATCCAAGACTATTCAGCGGGATCGGCAACGCCTATTCGGATGAGATACTCCATCGAGCCAGGCTGTCTCCCGTCAAGCACACCCGCCGTCTCAGCGATGAAGAGATCGCGCGGCTGTTCGACGCGACCCGTACCACGCTTATCGAGTGGACCGACCGGCTGCGCAGGGAGTCAGCGGGTGATTTCCCCGCGAAGGTGACCGCGTTTCGGGACGATATGGTCGTTCACGGGAAATTTGGCAAACCGTGCCCGGTATGCGGCACGCCGGTTCAACGAATCCGCTATGCCGACAACGAGACGAACTATTGTCCGCGCTGCCAGACCGACGGCAAGCTGCTCGCGGATCGCGCTCTGTCACGCCTGCTCAAGCAGGATTGGCCGCGCTCGATCGACGAGCTCACCTGGAGCTGACCCTAGATCGTCCCCGCGTTGATCCACTTCACCACTCGCGGCGGGTCGTAAACTTCGAACCGCGACAGCAGCTCGCCGGGATCGCTTTCCACGATCACCATCTTCCGGTGCACGTCACGCACGAATTTCTCGGCCACAGCGCGATCGAGAAACTGAAGCAGCGGATCGAAATAGCCGGCGACATTCAGCAGTCCGCACGGCTTGTCGTGCATGCCGAGCTGGGCCCACGTCCAGATCTCGAAGAACTCCTCGAGCGTTCCGATTCCACCCGGCAGCGCGATGAACCCGTCGGCCAGTTCGGCCATCATCGCCTTTCGTTCGTGCATTGATCCTACAATGCGAAGATCCGTCAGTGCTCTGTTCGCAACTTCGCGCTCGACGAGCATGCGGGGAATCACTCCGATGACGTCGCCGAGGTCGTCGAGCATGGCGTCGGCAAGAGCCGCCATAAGTCCGACGCTCGATCCTCCGTAGACGATTCCTATTCCCCGCTCGCACAGGAGCCTTCCGAGTGAGCGCGCCGCGGCGACGTAGTCAGGACGCGCCCCGGGATTTGATCCGCAGAAGACCGCGAGACGGCGGATCTCGCTCACGCGCGCGGCTGCATCGCGGCCATCATGTTGACGCCGAGTCCGGCCAGCGACTGTCCGCCGTCGCAGACGACTACGGCGCCGGTGATGAACCGGGCCGCTTCGCTGGACAGGAATAGTGCGAGATCCGCGATCTCGTCCTTCGTGGCGAACCGCCGGAGCGGAATGCTGCGCGTGAATTGCTTCTTTATTTCCGGTGTCGGGGCGAGGCGCTTCATTCCTTCGGTGTCGTCGACCGCACCCGGAGCGATCGAGTTGACGCGCACGCCGTCCGGACCCCATTCGATCGCGAGGCATTTCGTGAGCATGTCCACACCGGCTTTTGCCGCGCAGACGTGTGCCTGCATCGGCATCGGAGTGAACGCCTGCATGGCCGAAATGTTGATGATCGACGCGCCCGGCCGCCTCAGATGTTCGAACACCGCTCGGCAGGTGTTGAACGTCCCCAGCAAGTCGATGTCAACTACGGCTTTGAATCCATTCGCCGACATCCCGAGCACCGGCGCGGGGAAATTGCCCGCCGCGCCGCAAACAACGAGATCGATTTCGCCAAGCGCCTCGCGCGCCGATTTTATCGCTGCAGCGAGAGCGTCATAGTCGCGCACATCGGCCGGGTGGCCCGAAGCGGTGCCGCCGGCTTTCCGTATCTCGTCGGCAGCGGAATCGAGCTTTTCCTTCGTTCGCCCTATCAGCGCGACCTTCGCGCCGCTCTCAGCGAAGCGACGAGCGATCGCGAAGTTGATGCCGCTCCCGCCGCCGGTGACAATCGCATTTTTTCCCGCGAGCAGCTCCTGCCCGAACACTTCCGCCATGTGCGCTCCAGCAGAATGAGGCGCGCGACTGGTCCGCCGCGAACCGCAAACCTATCCTTGGCGTCAAGGCGGTGAAAGTGGTGGCTGCCGTGCGGCAGCACTACTATCTGTTTGATCGGGAACTCGTCAGCCAGCATGCGAGCCGGCGAGTCACAGACCGCGGCAAAATAACAAAAGGAAAGCGGTCACGGTCGGTACGTCACAGTGTGGCGCTGCGACGGCGGGCGATGGCTCGCGATCATGGACACCGGCTATCCCGATCCGCCGGCCGCGCGCTAGTGACTCTCTCCATCGTCATTTGCAAAAAACCCCGTACCCTTTTGGGGTACGGGGCTGGCTACTGGTGGCCCACCCGTCCTACAAGCTCGACCAGTAGCTCTCATCCTGCGCCAGGAGAGACAACAATCCGGCCTCTTATCTTCTTAGACTCACCGTACGGCGAAAAGGTTTAAAAGATTCTTTTGGCCTGGTTTCCCGGCTGAGGTTGCCTAGGGGCCGAGGGGCCGGCGGCCACGGGGGTGGGACTTAGCTCTTTCGCCGCTTCCGAGTCGTGTCCAACGGCAGGTCGCCGGTCGACGAAAACAACTGCTCAACCGCCGCGCCAGACAATGCCGCGACCGTATCCCTTCTCAGCGTGAGCTTGGTAGATCCGCCACTTGGCGTTTCCGCGATCAGCCCGGCTGATCGGAGCGCATGCACGTGATGGGTTATCGTCGGCTTGGAAACCTTGAGACTCCGGGCGAGGTCCGCGGAAGTCGTGGGCGTGCGTGCAAGTATCGACGCTATCGCGTACCGCGTCGTGTCGCCCAGGGCTCGAAAAACTGATTCGGCGTTTATTGCGCTACGATGTGTCGCGGGGAGGTCGCTAGCCTTCCGATCTTCCTCCACAACCATGTTGGGAGACCGGGACTCTGTGGTGACGGGGAGGTAAAGCGTAACCCGCTGTGCCTTCGTCTCGTATTTGGCCCACCATCGCCGCGCGTTGAATGCGGACGGAATCACGTAGCAGCGATCAACTCGGTCGTAGCCGATAGGTGAGCCCGTCTTTGGACGAATCTCCCTGGCCTCGTCATCGAAGACCACCGGGAGATTCAGCTCGCGTCCGAGGTCCCCTGGCGAGCGCTCTTCACGAAGATCCCTCATGCGAATTGATTCGGCGCGCAGACCAGTCTCGAGTGCTGACCAGTCGTGCCGGAAACCGGTTTGCCAGAATTTCTGAAGCACCAGAGCCAGCTCGTCGCGGAAAGAGTTCGGCTTTGAGAGCAGCAGTGAAATCGCGCTCGCTGAGCGCGAGCTCTCGTTATACGGCCGCAGCCCAAAATGCCCGAGCAGCTCGGCGCCCGGCAGTTTGTCATCGGCGAGCATCTGCCTCAGACTCTTGTCGCGCGTGACGAGCGAGTCCACAGTGTTCCGGTCGTGGAAGATTCCCGAAAGAATGTTCCTCTGTAGTTCATCCACCGGCATTTCGTGAATGCTCGAGAGGACTTCCTCGAACGCCACCTCGCCCGGCACGCTTTGGATCGCGTCCGCCAACAGTGGCCAGAAGATTGGAAGTGGAGCGATCCGTTTTGCGGCACGCTCAAAATCCCGCGGCAGGCGGGCGAGAGCTTTCGACTTCCAGGGATCGACCGGAGTTGGAGCGCTGCTCGTGAGCGAGTGCAGCGCATAAAAGACATCGAAGCGCGGTGTGACCGCGAATTCTATTGGGAAGGATCCGGATCGAGGCATGTTAGCTAACAAGCTAACATTTTCTTAATTGGGGTGCGGCTTCCTTACCGCGAAAACGCCATTAGTCATGTCGATCCGCACGATCCCGCTGTTCCAGACATCGCCTCCGAGCACTCCGTCGAGTGAAGCCAGAACCTGATAGACCGGGGCGCGGACCACCGCACCCCTGAACAGAATCGGGAATCCGCGCACCAGTACGCGCAGATCTGGTAGCACAGGAGCGCGCAGAGATATCTCGCCGCCCAGGCCGCCGACCCGGCGGCTCTCAATCCGCGCGGCCTCGAGCTGTAGTTTGTCGAGCAGCGTCTCGGTCACGAACGTCAGCTGGGCGCCTGTGTCCAGCCCGAAATGCAGGGGGATTCCGTCGGTGCTCGTGAGTCTTATGACGGGAAGACCGACCCAGAATATGTTGCGATCGGCGTCCGGTCTCGATGTCGCCGGATTGCGAAGGCGCATGCTGTTCTCGCTGTAATCCACCTCGATATCCAGTTGCCTGATGATGTCGAAGCCGATGATGCCATCGATCTTCACGTGTGGACTCTGCGCGATCGGCTTCGGCTCGCGCATTTGCATCATCGATTCATCGACGACCATCGCCGGTGCGTTCCGAACCACGAGTTGGCCGATCTCGAGTTGGGGAATCAGCGCCGGATTTGCCTTCACTCTGCCGGTGCTGGTGACGATCTCCAGAGTGTCGGACACGATCGGCGCGATGTCGAGGTCGCGTGCGACGTCCGAGGAGAGCATGGTCAGGCTCGACCCCGTGTCCAGCCAGAAGTTGTAGACCTTGTCGCCGATTCTGACGGGAATGAGGGGAGTGCCCACGGCTGACACCGACATCGGCAGGCGAGCTGAGGCCGAACGAAAGGTGTACGTTTTCCGCGGAACGTTCCTGAACGCCTCCGCCCATATCTCAATGCTCGCCTTGTCGGTGCGATCCGACTTCGACTGCGATGGCTCGTTCTTCAGCGCGGCCAGCGCCTCCCACTTCTCCTGATACTGGAGCGTCGCCGTGTAGATCACCCTGGAGCCGGAGCGAATGATGGAATCCGTTGCCGAGCGACGCAGCGTTCCGAAACGCTGCTCCGCCTTTTCCAGATCGCCGGACATGAGATTCCCCAGAGCTTCGGCAAACTCCTTTTCCGAAGGCGTGCGGGCGGATGCGATCGCATCTGCCGGATGAAGCTCGGACAGCGCCTCCCAGTAGCTGACGCGGCGCTCCTGGCGGATGGTGCCTGAGCTGTGAACGCAGCCAGCAATACCCATCGCCAGGAGCACAATCGTGCTTCGCCTTCGACTCGATCGGCGTTCCATACGGTTAAGCCAGAAGCTAGGATGCTGCACACCGATATTCCACACATGGTGTATTTTTGACAATACCGCTTCGGCGGCGCGGTCACCGATGCGTTGACGGCGGAATCACACCTGTTGGATGGTAAGAGAGAGTGACACAATGAGCGACAAGATCGAAAAGAGCGACGAAGAGTGGCGTAAGGAGCTCACGCCGGAGCAGTACCGCATTGCGCGCCAGAAGGGCACCGAGCGCGCGTTTACCGGCGAGTACCACGATAGCAAGGAGCTGGGCACCTACACCTGCATCTGCTGCGGAACACCTCTTTTCGATTCCGGCGCCAAGTTTGATTCCGGCACGGGCTGGCCCAGCTTCACCGAGCCGGTCGCGGGTGAAAACGTCCGCACTGAATCGGACAGGAGCGTGTTCATGCGGCGTACGGAAGTTCTCTGCGCGAAATGTGATGCGCACCTGGGCCATGTATTCGAGGACGGTCCCGGGCCGACGCACCAGCGGTATTGCATCAACTCCGCCTCCCTCAAGCGCGAGGACAAGTAACCGCGAAAGGGTTCATACCTCGGACCTCGCACCTATTGTCTCGTGCCTCTTACCTGATTCTTCTCGCAGTTTTTTGTCAGCGAGATCCCCGTGCGAGTTTCCTCAAGGCGGAGAAAACAGGCTCAATAAAATCGGAGCGCTCTCGTTGCCGCTTCGATCTACGGCCGAAACCGCGATTTCATCCGCCAAAACCCCGCCGGCAATCCGCGGAATCATGTAGAAGCGCTGGAGTCCTGGAAGAACTTCAGTCGCCCAGTCCGTTCCAACGCGTATCCTGATCAGCCAGAGCCAGGTCGCTTCCGCCCCTTGAGGTTGGAGTGACACAGTGCTCGCGCCGGTTACGGCGTCACGACCAACGCGGACGATCGGCGAAAGAGGCGGAATGCTATCCAGCCAGGTGGATGCCGGCACCAGCGTTCTGCTCGCGTACGGACCGGCGACCAGTTTCTCGGGCAGGCTGTCTCTTCCGAACATGAACGAGCGCATGCTGAAGTAGATGTTGCCCGTCGCCCCGCGCTGCGCGCGCGTGAGCGAGATCTGATCGAGCAGCTCCTGCGCGCGCCATCCGGTGGGAGTGCCGGTGACTTTGTCGAGATAGTTGCCCGGCCAGATATGCCTGCCCTTTGCATTCTGCTCGACCCACCATTGCAGCAGAACGGGGTAGCTCAGATCGGGGCGCGTGGTCGGCCAATAGAGCTGCGGCGTGAAGTAGTCTGCCCATCCATTTACGAGCCACTTTCTCGAGTCGCCGTAAAGCTCCGCGTAGGAATCAAGACCTCCAATCTGCGGGGGGTTCCCCGGACGCCACACTCCAAATGGGCTGATTCCGAATTTCACCCACGGCTTCGCGGCCTTGATCCGGACGTACACCTGGTAAATCAGACTGTCGACGTTGGCCCGGCGCCAATCATCTCTCGAAAGTGTTCCGCCAGATCTGAGATATTTCCTCCAGCTGTTCGCGTCGGGGAACTCAATGGTCCTTCCGCGCCGGTCCTTCTCCTTGTAGGGATAGAAGTAGTCGTCGATGTGAACGCCATCGATGTCGTACCGCTGGACGACGTCGAGCACCACGCGGATCGTCTCGTCGCGAACCTCCGGCTCTCCCGGATCCATCCACAGCATGCTTCCGTATCTCTTCACGAGCTCGGGGTGCGTGACGCTGATATGATTTGCCGATGGCACCGATCTCGACGACGGATGACGCGCGCGATAGGGGTTGAACCACGCATGCAGCTCGAGCCCGCGCCTGTGGGCTTCGGTCACCGCGAATTCGAGCGGGTCGTACCACGAGTTGGGTGCTCTGCCCATTCGCCCGGTCAGATACTCTGACCATGGCTCGTATCGTGACGCGTACATCGCGTCGGCAGCCGGACGCACCTGCAGAATCACGGCATTCAGTCGGAGAGCTACGGCCCGATCGAGCATTCCCGACAGCTCGTCCTTCTGTTCCTGCGTCGAAAGCCCGGGCTGCGAAGGCCAGTCAATGTTTTGCACCGACGCGATCCACACTCCCCTGAACTCACGACGAATCGCCGGGGGCTCAGTCAGGTTTTGTATGGTGCTTACCTGCGATTGTCCATAGGCGGTATCGAAAGCGGCGAGCGCTACAAGGGAAAGCATCAGCACGCAGAACTTGTTCTTGGGCATAGAACAACAATGTAAATCAGACGTGCCTGAACTGGCCCCTGGTGGTCCCGCTTCTTTTTTCATGTGCAGTCGCCACGCAAAACGCGGCCTCCGGCACGCTACGTGAAGCGAAGCTTTTGATCATGAGCATATCGACTATAAATCCCGCGACCGGAAAGACTCTTCGCACCTTCGAGCCGTTCTCGGCGGCGAAAGTGGGCGAGGCACTCGATCGAGGCGCGGCCGCCTATCGCCAGCACCGACGTACATCCTTCGCCGACCGCGCGAGCCACATGCGCAAGGCCGCGGTAATCCTGGATGCGGAATCGCGCGAGCTTGGTCAGCTCATGACGCTCGAGATGGGGAAGCCCATCAAGGCGGGCGTCGCAGAAGCGGCGAAGTGCGCGACTGCGTGCCGCTACTACGCCGACAACGCCGAGCGGTTTCTTGCCGACCAGCCTGTCGAGATGGAGGGCGGCAAGAGCTGGGTCGCTTTTCAGCCCATCGGGGTGGTGCTCGCGATCATGCCGTGGAATTTTCCTTTTTGGCAGGTGTTCCGCTTTGCCGCACCGGCGCTCATGGCTGGCAATGTCGGCGTTCTCAAGCACGCGTCGAACGTTCCACAGTGTGCCCTGGCCATCGAAGACATATTTCGACGCGCCGGATTCGCAGATGGCGTTTTTCAGACTCTCCTCATCGGCTCCGACCTGGTCGAGGGAATCATCGCCGACCGTCGCATCGCCGCGGTCACGCTCACCGGCAGTGAAGGAGCTGGTCGATCGGTCGCGAGCGTCGCCGGCAAGAATCTCAAGAAGTCGGTCTTCGAGCTCGGCGGCAGCGACCCGTTCGTGGTGATGCCGAGCGCCGATCTGGAGAACGCAGTCTCGACGGCCGTGACGGCCCGGATGATCAACAACGGCCAGTCGTGCATCGCCGCCAAGAGATTCATCATCCACAAGAAGGTCTACGACGAATTCCTGAAGAATTTCGTCGCCCGAGTTTCCGCTGTGCGGATCGGAGACCCGATGGATGAGAAGACAGAGCTCGGACCACAGGCGACAGCGGCGATCCGCGACCAGCTCGATCAGCAAGTGAAGGCATCTGTCGCCGCCGGAGCAAAGCTTGTCACTGGCGGCAAAAAACTCGATCGCGAGGGATACTTCTACGCTCCCACCGTTCTCACCGACATTCCACCCGACGCGCCCGCGGCGCGCGAGGAGCTGTTCGGTCCCGTCGCCTCGGTCTTCAAGGCGAAAGATCTCGCCGATGCGATCCGCATCGCCAACGGCACCAGCTTCGGGCTGGGCGCGTCGGCGTGGACCCGCGACGACGCGGAGCGGAATCAGTTCATCGCCGAGATCGAGTCGGGACTTCTTTCTATCAACGGCATGGTCGTATCTGATGCACGGCTGCCGTTTGGCGGCGTCAAGAACTCGGGATTCGGCCGCGAGCTGGGCGAGTTCGGCATCCGCGAGTTCGTGAACATCAAGAGCGTCCGCGTCATGGAGAATCAGAAAGAGAAGAAGTCCGCGACGGAGTGATCAGATCTCCATCACCAGTCTCACATCGGGGTCTATCTGCGTCGGCGCGGTGCGTCGCGTGAGCCACGACACGATGAAGAACACCAAAAACGAAGACACCATTGCGACCGCCGACGCTGTCACGCCGGCGGGAAAGGTGAAGGCTTTCCAGTAGGCCGCGGTTTCTAGCCCGAGCGTGACAATCAAGCCCGTTGCGATCGACGCCATCGCTCCCGCACGCGTGGCGCCCTGCCAATTCAGTCCGACCGCCAGTGCCGGTACCAGCGTCGAGGCAAACAAGCCCCATCCGAAAATCCCGAGGAATGCCACCATCGTCCCCGACCGCTGCGCGGTGATTGCGGCCGCGATGGCGATCAGAACCGTCACCGTTCTTCCCCATCGCAGCTCGTTTGTCACTCGCCGGCCGAAAGCCACCGGCAAATCGTGCGTAACCACCGCGGCGCCGATATTAATGAAAGAGTTTGCCGCGCTCATGGTCGCGGCTGCGACTCCCGAGAATACCAGGGCAGCGAGAATTATCGGCGTGACGTTGAGCAGGAGAGCGGGCGTCGCCTGGTCGGGGCTCGCCAGCGGAGCCAGACGGCCGCTCAGCACGAACGCTTTCACGCCCACTCCCACGCTGAAGTACAGAAGCAGCACGAGCACCAGACCCAGTGTCTTGAGCAGCGGATACCATTTGAGCTGCAACGGATCACGCAGCATGTAGTACTTGTGTACAGCCTGCGGCTGGCCGAGTGAGCCCATCGAAAAAACGAAGAAGAAGGAAAGCGCCGCGAGTGGAGTGAGCTTTCCCCAGGGGCCAAGGAACGTGGGCTCGTGCGCGAGTATCGTGCGTGAGATTTCGCCCAGCCCGCCGCCAAAATTGAGCACGAAAAGAAAAACGAGAACTGACGCCACGGCCATCAGGGTTCCCTGAAAGACATCGTTGTAGATGCCGGCGAGAATGCCGCCCGATGCGGAATAGGCGAGCGTCACACCCATTCCGATCCAGATCCCCCACCCGAGGCCCACTCCAAAGATGGAATTGATCACGACACCCATCGCCAGCGCGTTCGTCGCCATATACCCCACGATCCCGACCAGAATCGCGACGGCCGAGAGTCCCTGCGCGGCCCGCGAGCGATAGCGGGCGCCGATCGCGTCTGGGATCGTTATGAGAGCGCGAGCCTCACCGAGGAGTCGCATGCGCTTCGCCAGGACCCACGCACCCATGACGTTCGTGACGGCGGCTGGAAGCACGATGTACATCGCGCCCAGGCCAACGGCGTAGATGAACCCCGGGCCACCGATGAATGCAAAACCGGAAACCGACACCGACACCGACGCAACCGTGAGCGCGACGAGCCCGATTCCCTTTCCGGCAACGAAGAAGTCTCTCGCGGTTCGTGTTCTCCGCGCTGCCCAGACGCTGATTCCGAGGACCACGGCGAAGTAGAGAATGCCGACAGCTACGACAGCGGGTCGAGCGGCATTCGGCAACGCAACCTGGAGGAGCGCGCTCACGCTTGCGGTTTGAATCATCCGCGGCGCTGATTGTCCATCGGCTCTCGCGTACCGTTCTCAATGGCTGCTTGGTTCTCGCGAGCGAGCACACGTACGCGCTCGACATCTTCGGCGCTCAGTGTCTGGGTCTCGAACGTCAGCGCATAGGCGATGGGCAGCACGACGATGGGGAGCAGTCCGACCCCGTAGATCACGATCGCGGCTCGCGCGGGCAATCCGAGCCAGAGCGTGCTGAGCGGACCTTCAGTGGCTGGCAGCGCCAGCGCCGCGCCGAAGCCAATCACCAATACCAGGGCGACGAAAGCGAACGGAATTTTGAGCGGCCCTATCCCACGGCGTCCGCGCGCGGCGCCGAGGATCATGATGGCGGCGAGTGCAACGGGAATTCCAAGAGCGAGGAGCCAGGCCGCCCACGCTGGCGTTTTACCCGCGCTGAACGCTGTGGCATATCCCGCCGCGATCGCGGCTATTCCGATGAAAAGCGCGACGAGCGCCGCGCGCCTTGTGGCGTCTTCCGAAGCGGGTGGCACTGATACGGGTGGCTCGGTCACGCAAGTCTCACGTTAGAGGAGGGCCAGCAGGGCAAACGTAGCCAGCCAATGCGCTCCCATGTAATCGCCCGCAACGTGCGGAAGGCTCGCGGCGAAATGTATCTCTGCCGCCTCGAGCGCTACTCCTCGGCGTGCATCACTCGTGGGCCACGTCCCTGCGATCGAGCGCCAGCACCAGGCGCGGCTCAGATTCAATCCGTCGAGGTGAGCGATCTTTCCATCGGTGTGGTCACTCACGATGGCAGGCGTGAACAGCGTCGCAGGCTCCCGCACTGCGAGCCTGGGGAGAAAGCGGTCGAGCCAGCCCGAGAAATCGCTCGCCTTCAGTGCCCTGCGCATGCATTCGGCCTCCATCAGAGCCGAAGACAGAAAGTCATCCCCGCCAGGCTCCCACGCCTGGCAATCCGAATCCTTCGAGTACCAGGCGCGCGCTTTTTTGACTAGGGCTTTCCGAAGACTGTCGTTGCTCGCGACCTCCGCATACTCGAGCGCCAGCGTGATGGCGAAGGCGCTGTTGAAGTGTGTCCCTACGCGCGTCGGGTAAGTCGCCTTGGGAAGGAAATCGAGAAAACGCTGAGTGAACGCGTCAGCGAGCGGCGTGAGCACGTCGCTCCATCGCTTGCCATTCGTGCTTGCATGTCGATTCAGCTCGGCCGACAGCATCAGCAGCCACGCCCAGCCATATGGCCGCTCGAACGTGGCGCGTAACGGTTGGCCAAGATATCTGACTTCCGCTCTTACTTTCGCTGAGGTGAACTGAGCGTCGAACAGCTCTTCAATTTTTCCAGCCTCGCGCATCTCGGGAAAGAGCCGCAGCAGAGTCGCGAGAAGCCAGTAACCGTGCACGCACGAATGCCAGTCGAAGCTGCCGAAGAAAACCGGATGCAGCTCGCTCGGCGTCTTGAGATCGGCGCGCTTGTTCAGCACATGATCGAGCTTGTTCGGGTATTCCTGTGTCACGTGAGACAGGGCGACCCGTGCAAACGTCCGGGCGAGCGCCGGGGTGAGAGATGCGGAGGCCGGCATCAGCGGCGGAATACGAGAAAGTTCATGAGCAGAATGTTCGCTCCCAACAGCATGATCGCCGTCGGAATCTGAACTTTGATCACGGCATTCTCATCCGGGAGCTCGAGCAAAGCGGTCGGAACGATGTTGAAGTTCGCCGCCATCGGAGTCATCAACGTGCCGCAGAATCCCGACAGCATCCCGATCGCGGCCATGACGGCCGGGTCGCCGCCGAACTTCTGAACGATGAGCGGCAGTCCGATCCCAGCGGTCATGACGGGAAAGGCGGCGAACGCGTTGCCCATGATCATCGTGAATACGGCCATGCCGACGGTGTAAGTCGTCACGACGACAAACGGGTTGTCGAGGGGGATCCAGCGCTGCGCCAGGCTGGACACGACATTGCCGACGCCCGCAATCGCGAACAGCGCCCCGAGTGCCGCGAGCATTTGAGGGAGTACGGCGGCCCAGCCGACCGCGTCGAGCAATCGGCGCGCTTCCCTGATCGGTGCGAGCAGCGGTGGCCTGAGCATGATCATCCCCGTCGCGAGCGCGACGAGAGTTGCGATCGCCAGCGAGATCACCGTCACCTGCTTGACATCCACTAACGGCACGCCGCCAATAGTAATCCTCTTGAGCAGCACCGTGCCGAGCACCGTGATGAGCGGAATCGCGAGCGCCGGAACGAAGAGTTTATTTCCCCAGAGCCGAGCGCTGCCCTCACGCTCCTCACGCGTGGCGCTCTCCTGCTTGCCCTGTCCGAGGCCGCGGATGCTCGCGACAAGCACCATCGCAATGACGAGAAAACCATTCGTGAGATCGGGCAGATGCGACCCCGCCAGAAAGGTGACTGCGTAAATGCCCCAGAAAGCCGTATTGTTGAAGCGTCGCGGGTTGCTCCGGTCGCGCCAGTTGACGATGGCGACGCCCGCCATCATGAGACCGCTGAGCCAGTAGATGTGCTCGAGAGTTATCACGCTCGCTCTGTTTTTTGCTCGAGCTCCGCGCGCAGCTGCCGGTCGAGCAGCAAGAGCCGCGTGCAGTGGATCACGAACGCGCAGATTGCGGTTGGAATCGCCCAGATCGCCAGCTGCGTCGGCTCGACGTGGATTCCGTTCTGATCGAGAAACCCTCTGATCAGCAGAATCGATCCGATCGCGATGAAGATGTCTTCACCGAAGAAGAGAGCGATGTTGTCGACGGCGGCGGCGTGCGCCCGGATCTTGTATCGCACCGATTGCGGCAGTTCGCCGTACTGATTCTCCGCCGCTCCCTCCGCCATTGGCGCGATGAGGGGCCGCACCATCTGCGCGTGTCCGCCGAGCGATGTGAGACCGAGCGCAGCTGTGATCTGACGGATGGCGAAATAGGCGAGCAGAACGCGCGGCGCTGTAGCGGCGTGAAGTCCGGCGACGACGGCGCGCGCCCGCTCCTTGAGCCCCGCGTGCTCGAGCAGGCCGATTACGGGGAGAACCAGCCACACGATCGCCACGTACCGGCTCGTGATGAACGCCTTTCCAAACGCTGCCACCACTTCCAGCGGAGCGAGGCCGCTGGCAATACCGGTCGCGAGCCCCGCGATAGTCACGACGAGGAGCGGATTTATCCGGAGGACGAAGCCGATGACGACAATGACGATCCCGATGAGCGTGAGCATGGGCGATTGGAAGGAATGACCTTCAGAACCGGCGGCCGGACCCGATCGCCGTGCCCAAAACTTCGAAGTCGGATGTAGAGACTACAAGGGGCCGCGGTCAGAAATCAGCCGACTCTTTCCCTCGTCAGCGCCCGATCCAGTAATTCACCTTGACCTGAAACACGTTCGTGGGCCGGTCGC
>JADGQV010000094.1 GCA_017881465.1 Gemmatimonadaceae bacterium | reverse complement strand
AAGGCGCTGGGAAGTCCCGAGCTGTGGAAGCAGGCGGAGAAGACTCTCGCGGACGTTCTCAACAAACGCGGCCAGCCTTTCACCTACGACGAAGGCGGCGGCGCCTTCTATGGGCCGAAGCTCGACTTGAAGCTGATCGACGCGATCGGCCGCAAGTGGCAGGGGCCAACGGTGCAGCTCGACTTCAATCTCCCCGAGAGATTCGGGCTCGAGTACACGGGCGCCGACAACACGCCGCACCGCCCGATCATGCTGCACCGCGTTCTGGTGGGCTCGATGGAGCGGTTCGTCGGGGGATTGATCGAGCATTTCGCGGGCGCGTTTCCGCTGTGGCTGGCGCCGGAGCAGGTGCGCGTGATTCCGATCGCCGACGACGTGAAGGAATTCGCGCAGACAGTGGTCGAGCGTCTCAAGGCACGCGGCGTTCGCGTCCATCTCGACGATCGCTCGGACACGCTGAACTACAGGATCCGTGAAGGCGAAATGTTGAAAATCCCGTACATGGCCGTCGTCGGAAAGCGCGAAGCCGAGGCGGACTCGATCGCGCTCAGAGTGCGCGGGGCGGGGAAGAAGCAGGAGATCATTACCGTCGCGGATTTCGCCGCGCGCCTCGAGGACGAGCTGGCGACGAGGGCGCTCAAGCCCTGAGGATTCACCTTTTCTCGTGTAACTTGTCGCGGTAGTACGGCAAGCTCTCACCGACGTGAACTTCAATGAAAACGACTATGCGCCGTTCCTCGCTCGTTGCCTTCGTAGCTCTCGCATTTGGTGGAACACCTTCCGCATTCGCTCAGCACACTACCGTTCTGCGCGCTGCGCGGATGATCGATGGTACCGGATCGCCGCCGATCACGAACGCCGCGGTGGTCGTGACCGATGACCGTATTGTCGCTGTAGGTTCCGCCGCGAGCGTCGCCGTGCCTGCGGGCGCGCGAGTGATCGATCTTGGCGACGTCACGCTCCTGCCGGGATTCATCGACGCGCACACTCACATCATCGGCAGGACGCTCGGCGATCCGCTTGCCGATCTCGCGGTCGTAAAGGACTACGCTTCGTACGGCGCAATTGCCGGCGTCGCCAACGCCCGCAGTACGCTCATGGCGGGATTCACTACCATCCGCGTCGTGGGTGCACCCAACTTCGATGACATGGCGCTCCGCCAGGCCATCACCGACGGCCGAGTGCCCGGCCCTCGAATGGAAAACGCCGGGCACGCGATCGGAATCACGGGCGGACATTGCGACGAGAACGGGTTTAGACCCGGGTTGATCCAGCTGGGTCCAGCCGACGGAGTTGCCGATGGGCCCGAGCAGATCAGGGCAGCGGTTCGCTATCAGGTCAAAAGCGGGGCTGACGTCATCAAGATGTGCGCTACTGGTGGCGTGCTCTCGGAGGGAGACGCGGTCGGCGTGACGCAGTACACCTACGAAGAGATGAAAGCGCTGGTCGACGAAGCGACGAAGCTCGGGCGCAAGGTGGCCGCGCACGCGCACGGCACCGAGGGAATCAAGATCGCCGTGCGCGCCGGAGTGTCGTCGATCGAGCACGGTTCCTTTCTCGACGAGGAAGGGGCGCGGATGATGGCGCAGCGTGGCACCTTTCTCGTTCCGACGATGATGGCCGGCGAGGCCGTGGAGCTCTTTGCGAAGAACGGCGTGCTCAAGGGATTGCGCGCCGAGAAGGCTCTCGCCGCCGGAGCGGCAATGAGAAACGCAACGAAGATCGCTGTGGCGAACCACGTTCAGATCGCCCTCGGCACCGATGCCGGTGTGATTCCGCACGGCACAAACGCGCGCGAGTTCGGACTGATGGTCGAGTGGGGCGGACTGACGCCAATGGCCGCGCTCATGGCCGGCACGATGAACGGTGCGAAGCTGCTCGGCTGGGACGCGAGGGTCGGCTCACTGGCGCCGGGGAAATTCGCCGACATCGTTGCGGTTCCCGGCAATCCGCTCGCGGACATTCACGTTACGGAGCGCGTCAACTTCGTGATGAAGGGCGGAGTGGTTTACAAAGGACCGGGCGCGGAGCCCCGTTAGACTACTTCCACTTCCTCGCTCTTGTCCTTCGTCTGTCGAAGCACCCGGCGTAGGACCTTTCCGATCTGCGTCTTCGGCAGGTCGGCCACGAACTCGTACTTCGCCGGAATCTTGTAGGGCGCGAGCCGATCGCGGCAGTACAACTTCAGGTCGGAGGAAGTCAGCGCGTAATCCGCTCGAAGGACGATCCACGCCTTCACGACTTCACCGCGCATGTTGTCCGGCAAGCCGACAACCCCCACCTCGGCCACCGCGGGGTGTGTGGAAATGACCTCCTCGATCTCCCGCGGCCACACCTGGAAGCCGCAAGTCTTGATCATATCTTTCTTGCGGTCGACGATGAACAGGTATCCGTCTTCGTCGAGGTATCCGAGGTCGCCGGTGTAGAGCCGGCGCTCGCCACGCTCATTGGTGCGAAGCATCTCCCTCGTCTCGTCGGGCCTCTGCCAGTAACCACGCATCAGCTGCGGGGCGCTCATCACGATCTCGCCCACCTCGCCCTGCGGAACCGGCGTCTGCCCGTCATCCGAGTCGAGTATTTCAATGCGGATATCAGGCAGCGGCATTCCCACCGAGCCGAGTTTCTTCTTGCCCAGAACGGGATTTGCGACGACGGCCATCTGCGCCTCGGTGAGCGAATAGCCTTCCACGATTACTCCGCCCGTCAACTCCTCGAATCGTTTCTTCGTCTCCGCCATGAGCGGCGCCGCGCCCGAGAAACACAGCTTGATCGAACGGAAGTCCACCTTGCCTTCGCGCGCCATCGCGTGATTCATGATTCCGTTGAGCAGCGTCGGCACGGTGCAGATGAAGGCTGGCTTGACCTCATTTATCTCCTTCAGCACATCGCGCAAGTCGCGCGGATTTGGAATGAGCGCGATCGGATTGTGATTGATGAAGGCGAGGCTCTGGACGCCGGTGTTCCCATATACGTGGAACAACGGAAGCGGAAGCATGATCCTGTCCGTCCACTCTTTCATCGCGGGACGGAGCCAGGCCTGAAGCTGATGTCCCGCGACCACCATTCCCCGGTGCGATCCGGTTACGCCCTTCGGCGTTCCGGTGGTGCCACCGCTCATCAGAATGACCGCAGGATCATCCAGGCTCGCGTCCGAGATCGGTGGCGTCGAACGGCGGAATCGTCGCAGCAACCTCGCGAAACGAAAATCCTCCGCTGCAATATTGATGCGCTCGCCTTCCTCTTTCTCCTTGAGCAGAGTGTAGGCGAAGCGGAGAGTCCATGGCAGGTATTCCTTAATGCTCGTGGCGACGACCCGCTTGACGGACGTTCGCGACTGGATGCTTTTCACCTTCCCATAGAAGCGGTTGAGCACGATCACCGTCTCCGCGCCCGTTGCCTGGAGAGCTTCTTCCATCTCGCGCTCGCTGTACGTCGGATTGAAGGGACACACGATTGCGCCCACCTTCCAGGCGGCAAATTCGGCGATCAGGAATTGCGGACAGTTGGGAAGACAAATGCCAACCCGGTCGCCACGCCTCACTCCCATCTCGCGGAGCGCCGCCCCGAGCGCATCGCTCTGCTGTTCGACCCTCTGGTACGTGATCGTCGAGCCCTTGAACAGCAGGGCAGGACGGTCGGGCCATCGCCCCGCAGACTCCCGCAGGTAGTCCGTGAGGCTTCGGCTGGGATAAGGCTCCAGCGTCGACGGAACTCCGTCGTCATAGTTCGCGAGCCATTTGGGTGCGGTCATTGCAGCCTCCATCGCTCTTCAGCTACTCTTTCTGTCGCTCGAGCGAGTCCGTGCGGCAGGTCTTCTAAGGATGCCGCAATTTGAACGAACGCGCTGTACGTAGAATTACGTAGCAATTCGGACGTTTACCTGGCGGACACCTTCATGACTGGCGTAACCGGACTCCACCACGTCACCTGCATCGCCGGCGATGCGCAGGACAACGTCGATTTCTACTCCGGCGTGCTCGGCATGCGCCTAGTCAAGAAGAGCGTCAATCAGGATTCACCCGGAACCTATCACCTCTTCTACGCCGACGGGGAAGGCCACCCGGGAACCGACATAACATTCTTCCCGTGGCCGGAGATGCCGGAGGCCAAGTCGGGTGTGGGGCTGGCGATGGAAGTCTCGCTCGCCGTTCCGCTCGGCAGCGTCGACTACTGGGGAGAGCGATTGGCGGAGCACCATCTCGTCGTCGGCGAGATCGAGACCAGGCGTGGAACCTCGGCGCTCCCGTTCACCGATCCGCATGGACTGCCTCTCGTCGTGCACGAAACCGGGGACCAGCGCGACTTTACTCCCTGGCGGGAGAGCCCGGTTCCGGTAGAAAAGCAGATCCGCGGACTGCACTCCGTCCGCCTGTGGGAGCGCGACCTGGCGGCCACGTCCAGCTTTCTCACCGGGGTTCTCGGATTCGTGGACATTGGTGAGGAACACGAGTGGTTCGGCTTCGAGATCGGTGGTGGGGGCTCTGGACGCTATCTCGAGATCCGCGAAATCCCCGACGCCGAGCGCGGAAAATGGGGAACCGGCGGAGTGCACCACGTCGCGTGGCGCGTGCCGGACGACAAGACAGAGCTGGAGATGCGCGAGCAAATCGATCGCGCGCGCCGGCGTCCGACCGAGGTGATCGATCGGTTCTGGTTCAAGTCGGTCTATTTTCTCGAGCCTGGCGGGGTCCTGTTCGAGATCGCCACCGACGGACCAGGCTTCACCGTGGATGAGGACCCGGCCTCGCTCGGTGAGCATCTCGTGCTCCCTCCCTGGCTCGAGCCGCAACGCGGCGAGATCGAGGCGGCACTACCCCCGATCAAGCCGCCAGCGGAATCAGGCGCGCGGCTGTAGCTCGCTCGCCGGCGCGCGAGTCTTGTTTCTCCAACGTCTGAGCGACGGGACTTCCGCGCAAGTCTTTGCTGAGCGGCATCCCGCAACTCTGACACGCTGGTCCTCTTGGTCTGAACACGGTCCCTTCCTACTTGGCGCGCGTGCCGGTCCCGTTTAGGGTGAGAACAGAATCCGCCGTCTTCACCTTGTAATGCGCGGTGGTAATGCCGACGAGGCTTCCATCCTTGAGGCGCAAAACGCCGTCGGTCGTGACCTGCACTCCCTTGCGTCGCACGCTCAAGTATGGCCCGGCAGCAATCATGATGCTGTCGCCATCGACGGTGACCTGCGCTGGGACCACCGCTCTGCCTGGAAACTTGATGGTCCAGCCCGATGTGTTCGCCATTGCGGTCAACACGTAGGTCGTCGGCGTCGTGTCTCCAGTCGTCGGGACAGCCCTCACGTCCCACTTGCCAGCGACATCGGCGAGGTTGAGGGGTGCCGGAGCAGTGGTTGTGGTAATGGCGGTGGTGGAGGAGGCCATTGCGCTCGTAGTGTCTACGGCGGCGTTTTCCTTCTTGGCGCATCCGGCGAGAACCGCAGCGCAGCAGCAGATCGCGATGCGGGTGGTGCGGTGCAGCGTGAACATAAAACCCCCGTTTCAGGTGACGGACCGCCTTCGCTCGGCGTAGTGTCGAGCCACACGAACGTACGGCCGGCACGGGCCTGCGGCAAGATGCCAGGCTGTCAGGCGCGCTGTCCCCGCGCTCGCCTTCTTTTTCGCGCGAATGCCCAGACGCCGAGGCCCGCGATCAGAATGCCGAGAATGGTCCAGCCGACGGGACCGAGGAACTGGTGGATTCTCGTAAAGTTCGCGCCGAGTATTCTGCCCGCGACGGCGAGCACTGCGCACCAGGCGAGGGTGCCGATGAAATTCGCGAGCAGGAACAGCCCGATATTCATGTGCGCGACTCCGGCCGGAATGGATATCAATCCCCGCACTCCGGGCACCATCTGGGCGATGATTACGTCGGCGAAGCTGTTCCCGGAGAAGCGGGCAGTCGCGCGCTCCAGATCCTTCGCGCGGAGGAGCGTCCACCGGCCGTACCGCTCCACCCATTTCTCGGGCCGCTCCTCGCCCAGCGCCCGGCCGCCGTAGTACAACGGAAGTGCGCCGAGCACCGAGCCAATGGTCCCCCCGAGGATGACGCCGGAAAGACCGAGACGGCCATTCGCTGTCTCGAATCCCGCCAGCGGCATGATCAGCTCTGACGGGAGTGGCAGGAAGATGTTCTCGATCGCCATGAGGATGGCGACCCCCCAGTAATTCAGGGCGCCGACGAGATAGGAGATCCAGTGAAGCATGGAATGAGAAGGCCGGAGCAATCCTTCGGCCACTCACTCCATGCGTTGCGCGCGGTGGTTCTCGAACCTCGCGGCGACTATCGTTCGCGAACGAGCTACTTGTTGCGGACGTCCCTCAGCGCTGAGCGCAGCTCGTTGGTGATCAGATTCGACGAGTAGTCCATCAGCTGGTTGAGAGCTCCCTGGAAATCAGCGACGCTGACGCTCCCAAGAGTGCCCGCGGTGATGACGGATCCGGGGATCGGACTCGAGCTCTGGACGTACGGTGTGAGGCGATCGCGTCCGTGAATGTTGACGTTCCAGATCTCGCGTCCGGTGCGACGATCGAGCAGCACTGCTTCGGCATAAGTGAACAGATACGCCGCTTCGTCAGCCTTCGCGTTAATGCCGAATCGCTCCATTCGGACTTCCATCAGATAGTCGGCCTGGCTCTCGTCCGTGACGGGACGTGTGCCGAGGTATCTGCTGGCGCGTTCGAGCGTACGCTGGGCAAGAACGGCTGGAATGTCGATGCGCGCGGTGGCGCTGTCGAGGCGCGCGTACGCACGACGTCCTTCGCGCTCGCGCGCGACATCGGCGCCGGCTCTTACGACGGCCTCGATCGGGTTATGCGAATTGCCGAGATCATAGTAGCTCGTGAGCAGCTCAGGAGAGGGCGGTGCAATGTAGACCACCGCGAGCGTCCGGCTGGCAAAGGGATACTCAGCGAGGTGATGTCCGCCGCCGCAGGCAGCGAGAGTTGCCACGATAGAGCACACGCCGGCGCGCGCGCTCTCTCTATTGCGATTGGAGCGCAGCGAAGACGAATTCATTTGATTGTCCTATTCGGGTAGATGCGAGCAGCGGCGGCCACGATGGGCCGCCGCTTAACTCACTACTTGGACGACAAACGGGCGCGAGTGTTACGCCCGGCGTTGCTACATTCCCGAACCTTTGTACGTGACTTTCCAGATTCGTCCACCCTTGTCGTCGGTGATATAGAGGGCGCCGTCGGGTCCCTGCGTAACGCCAGCCGGGCGATGCGCCGCCCGGTCCGGCTGCTTTACCGCCCCCGCGAAGCCATCGGCAAAGATCTCGTACTTCGCCGGATCGACCGCTTTCCCGCTGGCGAAGGGAACGAACACGACGTTGTAGCCCTGCTGCGGTCCGGGCGCGCGGTTCCAGGAGCCGTGGAACGCGATGAAAGCGCCGCCCTTGTAGCGGGCCGGAAAGAGCGATCCGCTATAGAAGAGCAGGCCGTCAGGCGCCCAGTGCGCGGGTAAGTACGCCTCTGGTGCCTTCTTCGTCGCGCAATCACCGACAGCCTTGCCGTCCCCGCCGTACTCGGGCGCGAGCACCAGTTTCGCCTGCTGGCCATCGAAGTAGCAGGTCGGCCATCCATAGTCACCGCCCCGCTCGATCTTCAACAGCTCCTCGGCGGGCAGATTCTGCCCTTGATCCGTGGTGTACAGCTTCCTCCAGTTGTCAAACAGCTGGTCGCGTCCGTGCTGGGTGGAGTAGAGCTGCCCGCCAGCATCGAACGCGATCCCGACGGCGTTCCGGATGCCCGTGGCGTACCTCTCGGCAGGCGAGAACTTCTGGTTTGTCTTGTTCGCGTCATAGCGCCAGATCCCGCCGCGCGTCCGGAGCTCGGTGCACGGTTTGTGGCCGGGAGACTCGAGCGTGCGATTCTCCATCTGGCACGAGTTGGTCGCGGTGCCGACGTCCATGTACATGTTGCCGGTCGCATCGATCGCGAACGGGTGCATCGGATGATCGCCGTTGGCGGGAAGACCGCCGACGATCGTCTCCGAAGCGGCGGACGTCGGAGTCATGCTGTCTGTCGAGATCGCGTAGCGCACGATCCTCTTCGCGATCGTGTCGCCCTCTTCCGCGTAGAGCGCTCCCTTGTAGAGGCCAATGCCCGTGCCGCCACCGTTCTTGTGCTGCGCGTCGGGGCCGAATCGCTTGATGATGTCGGCCTTTCCATCGTTGTTCGTATCGCGCAGCGCGACCAGGAAACCGCCGGGATGCGCTGGGCCGGAATAGTACGGGCCGCTCCAGGTGTTGACGTAAACGTCGCCGTTTGGGGCAACCACGATGTGCCTGACGTGGCCGACCGTGTCGGCGAACACGGTCGCGCAGAAGCCATTGGGCAGCGTGATGCCGCCGTTGTCCCCCGCGCATGCGGAAGTGCCAGCGGTCTGCGTGCTGCTGGCGACCGTCGAGTCGCCAGAGGTCGTCCCGTCGGTTTTGGCGCACCCGATCAGCGCGATCGCTGCCGCGGCGAATGCGAGCGACTGAGCAGGACCGCGAACCGCGCGCACAAACTTCCTTCCGTAAATCATTTCAACCTCTGCGGTGAGAGCCTCAAATTCCAGAGCAAGGGAACGTCCATACGTTTTAACGCTTGTTCGGCATGCGGCGCCCGCTCACCGGACCGAGGTCGATCATGAGGGCGATCACGAGTCCGGCAATCGGCCAGAAGCTCCAGTGTCCACCGAACCAGTTATGCACGGCGGAATACCAGAGGAGAGTCGTCGGGAGGAAGACGAAGCCAATGATCGGCCACAGGAGATTATCGAAGACGCCGCGGTACCAGTGGGTGAAGAACCAGAGCAGCGCGACCACGAGTCGCGGAGTGGCCAGGGCCATCAGAGTCATGATGCAGGGCATCGGTCAGGATTCCTCGCGCGCTCGGCGCTTCGACGTGGATGTGGACGTTTCGATGATCCCCATTCTTGGTGCTGCCGCGCGGAGCTCGCTCCGTGCCTTCTCGCCTTTCAGGGCCATACGACCCGCATTGTTCGTGCGAGCCGAGCCCCGGCGTTCGCGCTCCCGGCCCCTTAGGCTGTCGCCACAGAAGGAAAGTCTCATCGCAAACGCCGGATGTTCGTCATCTGACGTAGAAAATACGGTGCGTACCGGGCGCGTGTTGCGGCTCCTGGCTATCGGGGCAGCGCTGGTGTCTCGCGCCGATCGGCGAGAAGTTTGGCGGAGAAGCGCTGCGCCTCAGCAATGCGCTCTACCTCGACGGCTATGGCATCTACCGACTGCTGAAGCTGGTCGAAGCGCTGCTCCATCTGGAGTACGTTCGGCAGCTCGCGCTGCGGCGCCTTCCTCTGAACTCCACGAACGAGCCACACCGTGATGCCGGAGAGCGACGCGACCATGCCCACGATGATGACCGCGACCACTGCAAAGTTTGCAACATCAGGATCCATGGGTCGCACCACCCGAGACATGGATCGTTGGCACCGGCTCACCTGGAATCGCGGCTCGTGTCGTTGCCGTTACCACAAGCTGCTCGGAAACAGAAGGCGCAGTCAGTGGGCCAGAATCGCAGGAGATCTGTAGCACGAGACCAATGCCGCCGATCAACCACACATACAAGGATTGTTTCATGAGTACCCCCGGGTCAGTAAGTCATCCAACATCAACCGAACCGCTCCTCTCTCGCGCAATAGCTCAGAACTCCAACGTGGAGAGGTACGCATAGTCGCGCCGTGCGCTCTCGAGCGGAGTCCCC
>JADGQV010000093.1 GCA_017881465.1 Gemmatimonadaceae bacterium | reverse complement strand
CCGACCACGACAAACATCGCCGCGAGTAGTGCGAGACGAGCTTTCATTCGGTAGATGAGACAGATGAGAGACTGGAGGGGTTGCTTCACGATAATACCCCGTAACTTATGACAGTTCAAGCGATTGCCGCGCTTGACTTCACTCTTTCCGCTTCCTAGCTTCGCAACTTCCTCACCCATCAATGCCCAACATCAGAGATTTTACGAGCGCGCTTCGCCAGCGTCCCGGAGTTGATGCCGTTCTCGTATTGGGAAAAGACGGCCTGCTGATCGAAGGATTTGCCGCGCCCGGATTGAACAACGAGGACCTCGCCGCGCGCGTACCGGCTCTCGTTTCAGAAGCGGAGAGCCTCGGCCTGGCGACAATCCAGGGACCGATGAACACCGCCATACTAGAGCACCAGAAGGGTTACGCAATCATTGCCGCTCTTGCTGACGACACGCTCCTGCTCGTTCTCCTCCGTCAGTCCGGCGACCTGGGCGGACTGCTCTTCGACGTTCGCCGCTACCGCGGCAACATCGCATCGCTGATCTGACGTGACCGACACCGCAACCCGTCTCTGTCACGTGCTGGTCGCCGACGATGAGCCCCACATCGGGCGAATCATCAAGATGAAGCTCGAGCAGGGCCCGTTCAAAGTCAGTCTCGCCTATGACGGAGAGGAGGCGCTCGAGTTCATCAACAACGGCGAGCACATAGATCTCGCTCTGCTCGACCTCATGATGCCGAAGCTGAGCGGTCTCGATGTGCTACGAAAGGTCCGCGAGCAGGAAAGATTCAATTCGCTCCCCTGCATCATTCTCACCGCCGGTGGCGACGCAAAGCACGAGCGCGATGCGCTGGCGCTGGGAGCGACGCAGTTTCTGACCAAGCCGTTCAGTCCAAAGAAACTCTACGCGCTCGTCGCGCGTCTCACGGGAGCGCCGGACGAAGCGGGAATGAGCGGCGAGTGAGCCGCTGGGCTGTCGTTCTCGCCGGCGGAGTCGGCTCGCGATTCTGGCCGCTCAGCACGCCCGAGCGTCCCAAGCAGCTGCTGCCCCTGGTAACGGACAAGCCGCTGCTCGTGGATTCAGTCGACCGGCTCGGCGCGATCGTGGACCCGGCCCACACGCTGGTACTCACCAACGAGAGCCTCGTGAAGGCGATCCGGAGGCTCCTTCCCGCGATACCGAGAGAGAACATTATCGCCGAGCCGCGGCCCGCGGGAACGGCGGCGGCGCTGACGTGGGCTGCGCTCAATATCGAGCGTCGAGACGGCAAGGATGCCACGATGATCTCGGTTCACGCCGACTGGTTCATCGGCGACACCGCGCAATTCCGGGAAGTTCTCCTCCAGGCTGAAGAGACCGCGCAAAAGACCCACACGCTCGTTACGATCGGCGTCGTTCCGACGCGCGCTGATCAGGGCTTCGGCTACATCCAGGCTCTCGATCCGAACAAAAAGGGGGGATCACCCATCAAGCGCTTCGTCGAAAAACCGGATCGGGCACGCGCGGAGAAGATGCGCTCGGAAGGTTATCTCTGGAATTCGGGAATCTTCGTCTGGACCGTCGGCGATTTTCTGGCGCAGGTTAAGCAGCACACACCCGAGCTGGCAAAGGCACTCACGCTCGATCGGTACGCCGAAGCGCCGGAATTCTTCGCCAGTGTCGCCAAGCCGGTCTCGGTCGATGTCGGCGTTCTGGAGCGGAGCAAGAACGTGACGGTCATTCCAGGTGATTTCGGCTGGGACGACATCGGTACCTGGGCCGCCCTCGGCCGCGTACGCGACAAGGATGAATTTGGCAACGTCACGACCGGGGCCGTGCACATCCTTGATTGCGGCGACAATGTCGTCCACACTGATTCCGGCACGGTTGTGATTTATGGCGTTGACAACCTGGTGGTAGTAGTGCACGATGGGCTGACGCTCGTTACTACGCGTGAGAAATCGGCGGATTTGAAGCGGCTGGTGGAATCGCTCCCGGCAAGCGAACAGGCGAAAGCATGAGTGCTCTTTACTTTTTCGACGATGCGCGAGCACGGCAATTCGAGCCGTTCGCGCTGACGCGGCCCGGCTCCGAGCTGCGGGCCGGCACCTCGCTCATTCGCAGGCGCTGGGAGCGGGCCACGGGCCTCCAGAGCGCCGGCTTCATCAGCTCCCCCCACCTCGCGCACTTCGAAGAGGGCAACGCGCCCCCCGCTCTTGCGCCGAAATCGGAGATTCCCGCGGGCTCCATCGTCGTTAACACACGCTGTGTGATACCGCTCGATCTCAGCCTGGAACGATTCGACCTGCTCATGTGCGAAGGCTTAGCGTGCGCGGTGAGGCTCGCCCGGGCATTCCCGCTTTCGCAATTCGCTGACGGATCCATCGATATCGGATCGATCCAGACGACTCTCGGCGGGCAGAGAATCAAGGGACGCTGGATGAATGAGGTGTGGGATTTCATCGCCACACTCCGCGAGCAACTGATGGAGGACATTCCCCTGCGCGCGAAATCATTCGAGGCGACCGCGAAAACCAAGGCCGCGAAGGTAGGCGATCACGGGATATTCGTGGAGGAAGGCGCCCAGATCGGACCGCAGGTGGTGCTCGACGCGTCGGCCGGGCCGATACTGATCCGCAGGGGCGCGGTGGTAGCGCCATTCACGCATCTCATAGGACCAATCTCAGTCGGTCGCGATTCACAGATCCTCGGAGATCGGGTCGCGGGGTCCTCCATCGGTGACCGTTGCAAGGTGCGGGGCGAGCTGAGCAATTCGATCTTTCTCGGACACGGCAACAAGGGACACACCGGATTCGTTGGTCATTCCTACATGGGACGTTGGGTCAACCTCGCCGCGCTGACGACGACCAGCAATATGAAGAACACCTACGGTCCCGTTCAGCTCTGGACGCCGTCAGGACTCCGCAACACGGGCCAGCAGTTTCTCGGGACATTCTTCGGCGATCACGCCAAGACTGGCATCGGTACCATGCTGACCACCGGCAGCGTCATCGGGGCAGGCGCGAATGTCTTCGGCGCCAACATGCCGCCCAAGGTGGTACCTCCATTCGCTTGGGGTGATGGCGAGCCCTACGATACCTACGACATTACTAAATTCCTTGAAGTCGCCGAGCGAGCGATGGCGCGCCGGCACGTCGAGCTGGGAGAGAAGGCGCGGAAGCAGCTTGCGGAAGCGCACAAGAAAAGTTGGAGCGCTTGATGAGGCTGTGGGTGCTCGGAAGTGGAAGCAGTGGCAACGCGGTCCTGATCGAGACGGAGCATTCGCGCATTCTCGTCGACGCCGGTTTCGCTCCACGCGTTCTCAGGCAGCGTCTCGCCGTCGCCGGCGTCGCCCCCGAATCGATCGACGCTGTCGTGGTCACCCACGAGCACACGGATCACATCAAGGGCGTTGCATCGGCCGCGCGAAAATGGGGTTGGACTGTCGTCTGCACGGCCGGAACGAGGATGATGTGCCCGGAGTGGTCAGAGCTCCGCGCGATTCTAACGCCTCGGAAGAGCACCGTAATTGTGGGCGACTTCCACCTCGAGACCGTTCCGGTCTCGCACGACGCCAATGAGCCGATCGCGGTCATCGTCACGTCACTCGGCGACGGCGCCCGCGCGGGGATCGTCTACGATCTGGGGCACGTCACCGAGAGCGTTTCGCGTGCCCTCGACAAGCTGGACATCCTCGTCATCGAATCGAACCACGATGAAGGAATGCTGCGCGCGGGACCGTATCCGCCATCACTCCAGGCGAGGATTCGCGGCAAGTTCGGGCATCTGAGCAATCGGGACGCCGCCGACGCCGCGAGTCAGAGCATCCACTCGGGGCTCAACAACATTGTGCTCGCTCACCTGAGCGAGCACAACAACAATCCGCGCACGGCGCTTGGCACCGTTGGTGATTCGCTTCGCCGCGCGAGATTCAAGGGGCGCCTCACCGCGGCGGCGCAGAGCCGCGTGGTTGGGCCGATATGCGTGGGCGCGGGGTCTGGTACTGCCGCCGCGCCAATCCAGCTCGCGCTCGGGATTTAGCCTACGGCTTGGGACGCCGCGTGCCCGCGAAGAACGCGAACAGAAGGGCCGCGACGATGAGAATTCCGAATATCCAGTAAAAGTTCATTGGGCCTCCTATCGCCCTTCGATGTCGCGGTCGCCCGGAACCTTCCTCTCCGCCCTGCCCTCGCCGGGATGCGCCTGCGCTTCGTGAAAGCGCTCACCTTTCAATCGTATCGCGTCGACGAATCTCTCATACTCGGTATCGGACAGCTCGTCGGCTATAGCGGGCACGAGTCCCTTCACGAGCGTGATCCGTTCGGCGAGAGTCAGCTCGTTGACCGCTGTCACGAGCTTTTGCAGCCTCGGGTGATTCATCCACTCGGTTTCCTTGCTCGTCGTCATCTCATTCTCCGGTGAGCTGCGCGTACTGGGATTGCGTAATCTACTTCCGGTCGCGGCGGATTCGCGTGCGCTGGATATCGGACCACTGTGCAAGTATCGCGGCGAGAGATTTCTCCAGGTCGCCGGCCGCGGCTACTACCTGGGTCGTAGGCTCGGCGTCCGCGCCTTCGACGGCGTCGAGAATCCCAGCCAACTGCTCGTTCAGGGGGACCAGGCCAGCGGCGGCTCCGCCTCGTGCACCATTCTCGATGTTGGCAAGTGTCGAATCCAGCGCCATCAGTGAATCCGCGACTCCCTTGGCCTTCGCTGCCTCACGCTGCGTTCTCAGCAGCGCTCGCTGAGCGCGCACCTCGCCGAGCGCGGCGAAATCGCGGCTGATGGCATCGTTCATTCGGACGCCGATATCGCGCTGCATGTGAAGCCCGGCATCGGTGACCTGAACGCGCGGGTCCATTCTGATCACGAGCGGCTGGGTGTAGCTCCGTCCGTTCGCGCTCAGCCGGATGGTGTACGTGCCCGGCAACACCGCCGGCCCCAGAGGAAATCGCGGCGTGTCGCCGTAGATGGCGGAGATCGGATAACCGTGGCCGAGGACCTTTGGTGGTGGATAGTGAAGATCCCACACGAAGCGGTGGGTACCCCGGCTCGGGGCGAGGTGTTGTTGCGGGCGAACCCAGTAGGTCGGAACGTTGAGATCCGTCTCGATCGACTCGACCGGGTCGGCGCTCGAGAAGCTGCGGACTGTGTTGCCCGCGTCATCCAGGATATCGAGCACGACCGGCGTGCCGGCATCGGCGCCGAGCCGGTAGTTGATGATCGCGCCGTCCGGCGGATTCTTTCCGGCCGGCTCTTCGGGCGGCAAGGGCGTATCGGTGTTCCTGTTGCGGCGGAACCGGTATGTGAGTTTCGGCTTGAACAGAAACGTCTCGGCGCTGCCCGCCTTCGCGTCGAGCTGGCGTAGCGGGGTCATGTCGTCGAGAATCCAGAACGAACGCCCATGCGTGCCGACGACGATATCGTCATCGTGGATCACGAGGTCGCGAATAGATGTCGCCGGCATGTTGAGCCTGAGCGGCTGCCATTGCTCGCCGTCGTCGAGGGAGAAGTAGGCTGCGCGCTCGGTCCCCGCGAACAGCAGCCCGCGCCGCACCGGATCTTCCCGAACCGAATTCACCACTTCGTCGCCGGGAATCCCGTTGACGATCTCCTTCCAGCTCTTCCCTCCATCGTGCGTGCGATAGATGTGCGGATGGAGATCGTCGAGCTTGAACCGGTTGATGGCGGCATACGCGGACTCGTCATCGAAGTGGGACGCCTCCATCAGCGAGACCTTGCTCCAGGGAGTCAGTGCGGCCGGCGTGACGTTGGTCCACGTCTTTCCGCCATCGCGAGTCAGGTTGATGACGCCGTCGTCGGAGCCCGTCCAGATCGTGTTCACATTTCTGAACGACGGCGCGACGGTGTAGATGACTCCGCGATTCTTCGCGAGAGAGAGATCCCCGTTGGTAAAAATGCCATAACCCTGAGGCACGTCGTAATTCTGCCGGGTGAGATCGGGACTGATGACGTCCCAGCTGTGCCCGCTGTTCGTGGTCTTGAACAAAACATTTCCAGCGTAGTAAAGCGTGTGCGGATCCACGGTCGAGAAAATCACGGGCGCGGTGCGAAGAAATCTGTACTTCCCGGAGCGAACGGCTTCCGGACTTATGTTCTGCACCTCCCGTGACTTCTGATCGAAGCGCGTGATCTTCCCGCCGTAAATGATGTTAGGATCGAGTGGGTCGGGAGCCACGTACCCGTATTCCTCGGCTCCCACCGGATTCCATTCGCGGAATGTGATGGCGCCGTAGTCCCCTCGGCTCATCGTTCCAATCGAGCCGCTCTCCTGCTGGCCGCCGTACACCCAGTAGGGAATTCGATTGTCCGTGATCACATGGTAGAACTGCGCCGTCGGCTGGTTGTACCACGAGCTCCAGGTCTTCCCGCCATTCACGGTGATGGTCGCACCCTGATCTGCCGCGATGATCATGATGTCAGGATTGTCGGGGTTGATCCATATCCGGTGATAGTCGTCACCGCCGGGCGCACCCTTGATCGCAGTGAAGGTGGTCCCGCCGTCGGTTGAGCGGTAAGTCGAAGTGTTCGCCGAGTACACCACATCCGGATTTCGGGGATCAACCTTTACCTCGGCAAAATCCGATGCGCGATCCCAGACTCGAACTTCGTCGTTGGTGCGTCTCCACGTCTCGCCGGCATCGTCCGAACGGTAAATGCCTCCGAGTGTGGGCGCGTCGACCGTGGCGTACATTCGCCGCGAATCGCTGGGAGCGATCGTGAATCCGATTCTGCCAAGACCCTGCGCCGCGCTCGGAAATCCTTTTCCGATCTGGCGCCAGGTCGTTCCGCCGTCGACGGACTTGAACAGCCCACTCAGAGGGCCGTTCCACGATGCATTCTCCCACGGCCCCTGCCTTCCCGCCCAGAGCGCCGCGTAAACTATTTGCGGATTCGACGGATCGAACCCGACCTGAATCGCGCCCGTGTTCTCGTCCTTGTAGAGGACGCGCTCGAACGTCTGTCCGCCGTTGGTCGATCGATAAACCCCACGCTCAGTGTTGGGACCGTACGGATGCCCGAGCACGGCGACGAAGATTCGATTCTCGTCGCGCGGGTCGACGATGACTCCGCCGATCTGCTGTCCGTCGCGGAGGCCGAGGTGACGCCAGGTCTTGCCCGCATCGGTCGATTTGTAGATGCCGTCACCGGTCGCGAGGTCGGGCCGCTGAACACCTTCGCCGGTCCCGACGTAGATCACGTTCGGATTCGAAGGGGCGACGGCAAGATCGCCGATCGATCCTGTCGGCTGCTCGTCAAAGACTGGTGTCCACACGTGCCCGGCATCCGTGGTCTTCCACACACCGCCGTTGTTCACCCCGATGTAAAACACGTTCGGCTGACCTCGAACTCCGGTAGCGCCGATTGTGCGCCCGCCGCGGAAGGGTCCGATCATGCGCCACTCGAGACTCGAGTAGAGAGATGGATCGAGTTGCTGAGCGCGCAGCTCGATCGAGGAGGACGAGATCGCGACGAGCGCGAGCAGAACGACTTTGTTATGGGTGCGCACGATTTCTGGTTGGGTGAAACGCATCTTGGCGGTGAGATCGCCCAAAAAAATGCAGACCGATGGCGGCGGCGGCCAGCCGTACGAATCCACATAGGGGAACGGGAAAGGTTGCTCTCATGACGCTCCAAAATGATTGTCCTCGTGGAACGGCATTTGTATTAATCATCTGTATTGACCGACCAACTACACGCAATCAACCTCAGCCGTAATGACCATATATCGTAAGACTTTGGCTGTATTCGCCCTTCTGGCCGCAGCGTTCGGGGCGAAGGCGGCTTCTGCCCAGATCGAGCTTCCGCGAACCGCGCCGACCGCGGGTCGGGACACGAGCGTTCAGACACCCGCACTCCCGGAGGCGCCTCTCACGCTTCGCGCAGATCTCGGCGCGCGGATTCTCTTCGTGCAGCGCGGAGACAGCACGCTCAAGACCTACGCTATTGCGGTCGGACTGGACAAGTATCCGACGCCGTTGGGCAGCTTCACGATCTGGAAAATCATCTGGAATCCGAGCTGGCGCCCGCCTCCTGGCGCCGACTGGGCGAAAGGAAAGACCGCCAAGGGCCCGGGGGATCCGAATAATCCGATGAAGGTCGTGAAGATTTTTTTTCGGGAGCCCGATTACTACATTCACGGCACGGACGACACGGAGAGTCTCGGCTCCGCCGCGTCACATGGATGCTTGCGAATGGATCCGAGCGACGTGGCCGACCTGGCCAAGCTCATCATGGAACACGGCGGGCAGCCACGCGACGAGAACTGGTTCTGGCGAATACTTCATTCGCGCCGAGACGAGAAGGTCGTCTATCTCGATAATCCCATCTCGCTGACGATCGCCGACTGATTCTCTAGCCGTCGACCGCCGGCGCAAACCGCTTCGCGGCGAGGAATCCGGCGAGCGCCCCGGCGGCGAGCTTGAGAACGGACGCGAGCACGTACCCGGCCGGGACGCCGTGGTGTCCGGCAATGGAGCCCGCGATCGAAAACGCGATCGCGGTCAGAGCGAGGACGAAACCATGCGCGATGAACCGGCTTGTAAGGAGACGCATTAGCAGTCGCGCGAAAAGGTAGGTGTAGAGCGTCCCGCCTACTATGCCGACGACCTCTCCCGCCCGTGCGCCGAACGCAGCGTAGTCGGCGTCCGATGGACCGCGCGTGAAAAGGTGGAGATGCGCCTCAACGATCAGGATGATCGTGAGGACCGTCGCGAATTCGGCGAGGAATCCATAACCCACTGCGCGGAGCCAGCGATCGCTCCGCGCCGGACTTTCGGGCGACGTCAACGGCTATTTCACGGTGAACGGTACCGTGTATTCCTTATCGTCCCACGAGAAACGCAGCACGCCCCCGGACCCCTGTGGAACCACACCGATCACGAATTGCTCGACCGGCGGCGAGACCTGCTTCGCTGTCAGCGCTACGCTCGCAAAATCCTTGGCGGAGTGATAGTCGGTGCCCCACTGCCCTGTCTCACTATTGAAGATCAGCTTCGCACCGGTCGGTGTGGGAAGCGTCCATAGCGTGTATTTGCCCGCGGGCACCACCGTGCTCCCGAATACGAGATCCTTGTCGGTGGTGAACATCGTCGCAGCGTTGGCACCGGTGCGCCAAACCTGATTCCACGGAACGACGTTGCCGAAGATCACGCGACCACGCTTGAGTGGGCGGCTATAGGCAACCGTCAGGTTCGCTCCGCCGATGGTGGCTCTGACCGTGTCCGGCGGTGACATCTGCCCCATCATACCGCCTCTCGCGGCCTCGGTCGCGGCCCAGCTCTTCACCACATTGTCCAGGTCCAGATTCGGCACGCGCTGAGCGAGGGTCTTGATGGTAGTCGCGGTCGCGTCCACTCCGTTGATCCGGCCGCGGGAGTCCACCTGGGCAACCTCTGTCCAACCCGGGAAGAAAGTGCTCGTGAACGCTACGGAGTCAACTCCCCTGCGGCGCAGGATGATCGATGGGGTTGGTCCCGCACCCGGAGCGATGAGCGCAAAGGCCGCGCTGTCGCGTCCGAGCCTGGCCGATGAAAGCAGCTGCTCGTAAACGCCGTACGATGTCGGCTCCACGCCGAGCATGGGCGCGACTCCGCCGCGGTAAGACTTTCTTCCGCCGGCCGTGGTATCGGCCGTTCCATTGCGCTCCACATTGATTACCGCGAGGGTGTCGCCGAATTGCATGACGATCCGCGTCGCCGGCGCTGCCGTCGGATCGGTGTTCGGTCTCCGCGCG
>JADGQV010000031.1 GCA_017881465.1 Gemmatimonadaceae bacterium | reverse complement strand
ACGCCGCCCTGCGCGTTGTCCTTGATCTTCTGCGGACGGTCGAGTCCCATCCATACGCCGGCGATGAGGTCGGCGGTGTAGCCGACGAACCAGACGTTCGTGCCATCGTTCGTCGTTCCCGTCTTTCCTCCGGCAGGAAGGTGAAAGCCCGATTCCCACACGCCGGCCGCGCTTCCGCGACGAATCACGTCTTTCATCATGTCGACCATGATCCACGCTTCCTCGGGCGACAGCACCTGCGTGCGCGTCGGCGTCGGCTGCCACAGAATCTCTCCCTTCTGATTCTCGACTCTCACTATCGCGTTCGGGGTCGCACGGACGCCGAGATTGGCGAACGCGCTGTAGGCGGAGATCAGCTCGATCGGATAGACGTCGGCGGCGCCGATGTGGATCGACGGATAGGGAGGAATCGGAGTGGTGATGCCGAAATTCCTCGCCTCATTAATGACGGTTTGCTCGCCGAGCTCCATGCCGAGCCGGACGGTGGAGACGTTGCGGGAGAGGTAGAGCGACTGCCGGAGCGGAATCTGCCCCAGGAATTTCAGATCGTAGTTCTGCGGCGCCCACTCGGGTTGACCGGGCACCTGGAGCACGAGCGGACTGTCATTGACGAGATATGAGGGCGACCTGCCGTTCTGAATCGCGGCCGAATACACGATCGGCTTGAACGTCGAGCCCGGCTGGCGCAGCGCCTGAACGGAGCGATTGAACTTGGAGTCGTCGAAATCGCGGCCGCCGATCATGACGCGCACCGCGCCATTGCGCGGGTCGAGCGCGAGGAAGGCGCTCTGGAGGTAGGGTGAGGTGCCGCTGCCCTCGTTGCCCTCGCGGTGAGCGAGGTAATGCTCATACGTCTCGTGAGTATACGGTCCGAAGCGTCCGGCTTCGATCGCGCGCACCTGGTGCTCCAGCGCCCGCTCGGCCGCGCCCTGCATGTCGAGGTCGAGCGTCGTGTAAACCTTGAGCCCCTGCTCATACAGCTGCTTGCCGAACTGCGCGTCGAGCTGCTGGCGCACCCATTCGACGAAATAGGGTGCCGTCTCGCCGGAGATCGTTTTGTTGGCGAGCTGCAGCGGGTACGCTTTCGCCCTGCTGGCGTCCGCGTCGCTGATGCGTCCATTCTGGCGCATCAGCTCGATGACGGTATTGCGGCGCTGGATCGCGCGCTCGGGGAAGCGAACGGGATTGTAGCGGGCGGGCGCCTTCGGAAGCGCCGCGAGAGTCGCGGCTTCAGCGAGGTTCAGATCGCGGACGGACTTCCCAAAGTATCGCTGCGATGCAGTCTCTACGCCGTACGCGCCGTGACCGAGGTCGATCTGATTGAGGTAGAGCTCGAGAATTCTCTTCTTGTCGTACTTCGCCTCGATCTCGCGTGCGACTTTCGCTTCCTTGACCTTGCGGATGATGCTTTTTTCGCGCGAGATCTGCTCGGGGAAGACGTTGCGCGCGAGCTGCATCGTTATGGTGGAAAACCCTTGCGAGTATCCGTGGAGCGGAGACCGCAGCACCACGCTGGCGGCGCGGTGCCAGTCGATGCCGGCGTGCTGGTAGAACCGCTTGTCCTCGGTGCTGACGAACGCTTCCTGAACGATCTTCGGGATCTCGTCTATCTTCACCAGCGTGCGGCGCTCGAGACCAAGCTCGGCGATGAATCTCCCATCAACCGCGTAGAGCTTCGACGTCTGGTGCGGCGTGTACTCGGCGAGGCTCTCGATCGAAGGGCACTGGTTTCCACGACAGATGAGGGCCCACGTACTGTAGACGGCCCCGACGCCGAGCGCGACGAGGAAAGTGAGAGAAAGCAGTACCACCCGGACGAACGTCGGGTGCCGCTTATGGAATCGGAGTTTGTTGTTGGTGTCGGCGGCCATGCGGAGTAAAGAAGATAACTGTGATACACCGAAGGTGACACCGTGGGCGGGCGTCCCTATCTTCCCCGCATGCATGCGAAGAATTCATTCCTGGACGAGCTGTCGTGGCGCGGTATGGTCTACCAACACACGGACGGTTTGGCGGACGCTCTCGCAACGGGTGAAGTGAGCGCATACGTGGGGTTCGACCCTACCGCTCCGAGCCTGCATCTGGGCCATCTCGTGCCAGTTATGGGCCTTGCGCATCTCCAGCGCGCGGGGCACCGGCCCATCGCGCTGGTTGGGGGCGGCACAGGCATGATCGGAGACCCGAGCGGGAAAACGTCGGAGCGGCCGCTCGCGTCGGTCGAGGAGATCGAGGCGAACTCGCGCGCGATCGAGAAGCAGCTCGAGCGCTTCCTCGACTTTACGGGCCCCAAAGCCGCGCGCATGCGCAACAACGCGGCGTGGCTTCGTCCGCTCAAGGCAGTGGAGTTCATGCGCGATGTCGGCAAGCACTTCACCGTCAACTACATGCTGGCGAAGGATTCGGTGCAGTCGCGGATCGAAGGCGGAATCTCGTTCACCGAGTTCTCGTACATGCTGCTGCAGGCATACGATTTTCTGGAGCTCAATCGCCGCGAGGGAGTAACGCTCCAGATGGGCGGCAGTGATCAGTGGGGTAACATCACCGCTGGCCTGGAGCTGATTCGGCGCGTCGAGGGGAAAACCGCGCACGCGCTTACCATGCCGCTGGTTACGACCGCGAGCGGGTCGAAGTTCGGCAAGACCGAAGCGGGAACGGTGTGGCTCGATCCGGCGCGGACGTCGCCGTACAAGTTCTATCAGTACTGGATCAACGTGGATGATCGCGACACGGGGAAATACCTGAGACTGTTCACGCTCCTTTCCCGGCCGGAGATCGAGGCGCTCGACAAGCTGATGGAGACGGCGCCCGAGAAGCGCGAAGCACAGCAGGCTCTGGCGCGCGAGGTGACCGCGCGCGTCCACGGCGAGGAAGCCGCTCGAGTGGCCGAGGAAGTTTCGGGGGTGCTGTTCGGGAAGGCAGATCCCGCGACGCTGTCGGAGCCCGTGTTGCGCGCGTTGAGCGAGGAAGTGCCGTTCGCGGAGTCACACGAAGTTCCCGGGCTGCTGGACGCTCTGGTGACATTGAAGCTCGCGGCATCGAAGGGCGCAGCGCGGAGGTTGGTCGAGCAGGGGGGCGTGTACTTGAACGGACAGCGGGTGACTCCGGAAACCGACCTGACCTCAGCCAAGCCCTTGACCGGGGGATATCATCTGTTGCGAAAGGGCGCGCGGGATTACGGACTAATCCGGGTGGGCCGGAAATGACCGATGACGCGCACTTTCTTCTCTATAGCAAGGATCAGCCGAAGCATCCTACAGCATTGGAGCTGCGTTAGCGCCGTACATTGCCCTTAACCGAGGCTTACATGCTCTTCATGGTGATCGAGACGTACCGCGATGGAGATCCAAAGCCGGTCTATCGCCGCTTCAAGGAGAAAGGGCGGATGGCTCCGCAGGGTGCTCGGTACCTCTCGAGCTGGGTGACGACTGACTTCGAGCGCTGCTTTCAGGTGATGGACTGCGACGACCGAATACACCTGGACGAGTGGATGGCCAGCTGGAGCGACATCGTCGAGTTCGAGGTCATTCCGATCATCACGTCGGAGAAGGCGAGCGCCGCGATCGCGCCGCATCTGTAACCTATTCTTCTGTGCGCGACCCTCGCTTGGGCGGGGTCCGCGACGTTCTTGTCGGACGACGACGTGTACCGCTTGATGCGCTTATCGCCATTCTTGTCGGTGTAATTGACGAAGAGAAATCCGTTGGCCCGGTATCAGGCCTCCCCCTCCTTCTTTGCCCGGTAGTATTGCCTGGGGTCGAGCGCGTCACGCAACGCGTCGCCCAGCAGATTGAATCCCAACACCGCGGCGCCGATCGCGATTCCCGGGAAGACGGACGTCCACGGAGCGCGGCGAAGTTGATCCAGATCGCGTCCGTCTGCAATCATCGACCCCCAGCTCGGTGCCGGGGGAGGAACACCGAGTCCGAGAAACGAGAGCGCGGCTTCCGCCATGATCGCGCCCGCGACGCCGAGCGTCGCCGCGATCACGACGGGAGCGATGACGTTGGGCAACACGTGCTGCGTCATGATCCGGAGATCGCCGGCGCCGAGCGCCCTGATAGCCTGGATGTACTCGAGCTGCCGCACGACGAGAACCTGGCCGCGAACGATGCGCGCCATTCCAGCCCAGCCGACAATTCCAATAGTTGCAAAGACGACCCCCTCCGACGGCTGAAGCGCTGCCACCATCGCGATCAGCAAGAGCAGCGTCGGAAACGCGAGCGTCACATCGGCGAGACGCATCACGACCTCGTCGACCCATTTGCCGTAGAAACCCGCCAACAGGCCCATCGTGACTCCGAGCGTCAGCGCGATTCCCTGGGAGATGAGTCCGACGGTGAGCGATACTCGCGCCCCAAAGACGAGGCGCGACCAGATGTCGCGGCCCTGGATGTCGGTACCGAGCCAGTGGTGCGCCGATGGGCGATCGAGGATGTGGAGGAGGTCGATTGTGATCGGACTCTGCCGCGCGATCAGCGGCGCCAGAGCCGCGGCGAGGGCCATGACGACGACGATCCCGATTCCAATGCGCGCGCGGTTGTCGCGCAGGAACCGCTGTCGCTGTTTGGGATCCAGCATCGTCCTCCTGTTTGGTTACGCCGATGGATCTCGCAGCTCGGGCGGCGTGTCCGGCGGCTGGCGTCTCCACCGGCGGTGCTGCCAGAAGTACTGCGCGGGCACGGTCCGAACCCACTTTTCCAGATGCTCGGTGAAAGTCGTGACGATCGCATCGACGTCGCGATCCATGTCGCCCGTACGCCGGGCCTCGATTCGCTCGACGACGATGCGATAACGCCCATTCGGCTGGCGGAGCGCGACGACAAAAATCACCGGCACCTCGAATCGCAAGGCGAATACCGCCGCGCCGCGCGGCGTTTTGGCGGGGCGTCCGAAGAACGGGACAAACGTCGACGCCAGGCCCATCACCCCCTGGTCGGCAACAAACGCGACCGCTCGGCCGGCGCGGAGAGAGCGCGGCGTCCGCCTCACTGCCTCGGAGTCGTGGACGACCGTCATCCCGATTTCTTCCCGCGTGTGATTGATGTAGGCCTCGAAGAGCGGGTTGTCCATCCCGCGCACGATTGCGTCGAGCGGAATTCCGCGCGCCGCTACGTACGCGCCCGCGAGCTCCCAGTTGCCAATGTGGCCGGTGACCATGACGGCGCCCTTCCCCTTCGACATGACATCCTCGACCTCCTCCCAGCCCTCGACGGTCTCCACCAGCTCCTGGAGTCCATCCTTTCCGAGCTTGTCGAGGAGCGCCGCCTCGATGAAAGTGCGGCCAAGGTGCCGGTATGATTCACGGGCGAGATTCACGACCGCTTCAGGACTGAGCTCCGGGAACGCCGCGGCGATCTGCCGTTCGACCACGCGCTTGCGAATTCCAAGCGGGCGATAGCCGAGCGCGCCGAGTCGTTCCCCGAAGCTGCAGGCGGCATCCCAGCTCAATGCGCGCAGCGCGCTGATCGTCGCGCGCATCGTGTAATACTCGGCGCGGTGCGCGAGAGTGGGTTTGCGCACGGGCCTGTCCGGCTTCTTCGGCGCGGTTGCCGCTTTCGCGACACTACTATTTTTTTGTTGAGCGGTAGGCGGCGTCACTGTGTTACGATAGCGGATTCACGAAGGCTTCGCCGGAGAGCAGATTGTGAATTCTCTGGTCGAACGTGTGGTGCTCGCGCACGAACACTTGCCCCTCGCGCCTGATGCGCTCGCGCGCCGCCGAATTCTCGAGGTAGTAGCCGATTTTCGCGAGGCAGGAATCGATGTCCTTGTACCAGGCGCAGTGATCGCCCTCGCGCAGCATGTCGGTGAGACCGGGAGTCCCGTGTCCGAGGTAGAATCCGCCGGCCAGGATCACCATCCACGTGCGGTCCGACGTGTAAGTGCCTCCGCCCTTCGCGCGATCGGCATTGATGCCGAGCGAGATGCTGGAGCTGGAGCAGACCGCGGCGAACTCTTTCCCCTCTACGGCGCGTCCCTTCCAGTTGAGGGGCTTCCGCCACTCCTCCCAGCCTTTGCCCCACACCTTGATGTCGTACTTCTTTGCGATCTTGAGCAGAAATCGCGCGCGCGAGGAATCGTATCCGGTGCCGATGAAACTGACGTCCGAGTGATACTTCTTCTTCGCAGCGACGGGTCTTATTTCGCGATCCGCGGCGGACGGGAGAAACTTCGCGGGCAGTCCCAGCGCCCTCCATTCCGCATCGAAGCCGGAAACGAAAAACGTCTGGGTGAGCTTTCCCACCGCTACGACGTGCGCGACCTCCGGGCGGTACGTGCTCTTGTACCACTGTGGATCGTGGTACCACATCGAGTTCGGCTTGCCGTCAATAATTGTCCGCACCGTATCGAGATCGAGACCCTGGCACTTGCCGAGGATCACGAAGTCGGGCTTGAACCGGCGCGTCTGCGACAACGCCCAGTTCTGCGTGAGCTGGCGCCCGATCACGCGGCTGGCGCGCTTGTCGTCGATGACGAGCGTCTTGTGCCCGTCCCTCTTCAGAGCACGCTCGGTGCACTTCTCCATCCGCCACCGCTGATTGGCGCCGATGATGAGGACTCTCAAGCCTGGTGCGGATCCTCAGCGCCATGACGGATCGATCGTTCCCAGAGACGCGCGTACTTGGCCATCACGCTCGCGGCCGCCAGGCAGGCGAGGACGAGCCCGCGAGCGCCATCGCGAAATCCGCCCTTCAAGAAATACATGCTTGCGAACCTCGCCGGCGGCTTGAAAAACACCGCCGCGGCTGTGCCCCGCCGTCCCTTGGCAAAATTCTGCTCCGCCCACCATCGACTGTACCTGTCGAACTTCTCAAAATATTGGTCCAGAGAAATGTACGTGTAATGCAGGAGCTTATGCCTGACTTCACCAATCACTCCGCTCGTCACATCAACGTGCTCGTGCACGAGATTGGCGTTGTACCGCAGCTCGCGCCTGAACAAACGGATGGGTTTGTCGCTCCCCCACCCTCCGTGGCGTATCTCCTTGCCGAGAAAGAAATTGCGGCGCGGAACGCGAAACGCCGACGCGCTGCCTGGCTGAGCGACGACCTGGCCGATCTCCTCCGCCAGCTCAGGCGTGCAGCGCTCGTCCGCATCGAGGACAAAGATCCACGCGGTCTTCGCCCGCCCGATCCCGTGATTACGCGCCGCTCCGATCGTCGTGAACTTCGGGCTGATCACCGTCGCGCCGGCGCCGCGCGCGCGATCGATCGTATCGTCCAACGAATCGTTCTCGACGACGATCACCTCGCGAGCCCATTCGACGCTCGCGACGCAGACCTCGATGTTCGCGGATTCATCGTGAGCCGCGATCACCGCCGTTACGTCGGAGGAGCCGCGGTTGGAGGGGCTCACCCCTGACGACGGCCCTGAGTGCGCGCGTTGTTGGCCGCGCGGTCGAAACCTTCGATCATCTGGGTCTCCGGAAACTCTCTCGCCACTCTCGTGCGCGCGGCCTTCCCCATCGTTTCGCGCGCATCCTCTCTCGTCAGCATCCCGGCAACGGCAGCCGCCGTGGATGCGGAGTCGTCCGGCGGATAGAGCGCTCCGCAGATTCCATTCGCTATGTAGCGCTCCGCGATGCCGTCCTCGCTCGCCACGGTCGGAATGCCGAGCGCCATCAGATCGAGAATGCCGTACGCGCCGGTATCCGCCTCGGCGACGACCCAGCCCAGATGAGCGTCCTGCATCAGGCTGATCACATCGTCGCGCTCGCCGAGGAAGCTCACCAGGTGCAGGACGCGCAGCGCGGCCGCCTGCATCCTCAGGTCCTCGTCGTCAGAGCCCGGGCCCACGATCATCAGCCTCAGATTCGGATGCCGCGGCGACAACATCGACATCGTGCGGATCGCCGTCGCGGCACGGCCGCGCGATGTGGGATCGTAAACACAGACGATGTACTTGAGCGGCTCCGCCTGCTTCTGATCGTTCGCTGCGCCGCCCTCGGCACTCGGCGCCTTGTCGCCATTCGCCGGGTAGGTCGAGACATCCACTCCGAGTTCCGCCACCGATGACTCGATTGCGTTTTTCGGGATGATTGCGGCACGCCGGTCCTTCTCGCTGGCGAAGAGGTAGGACGTCCTCGTGAGCCGGTTAGCCCAGCGTCCGGAGAGGCCCATCTCGAGTTTCTTTCCGGCGGGAGTCCAGCGCACCACCGAGCCGTTCCGGCTCATCCAGCAGGCAGTCGCCGCGATCAGGTGCTCCCGATCGGTGGTGACGAAGACGGCGTCCGCGTCCCAGCGCCGAAAAATCCTTTTCAGTCGCCGCGCCGCCGAGAAGAAGAAGCCGTCGGTTGAGAACGGAATGATCTCGAACGGCTCGGGAATCGGCGTGTGCCGTGCCTGGCCCGGATCGCGACGGGGCGACACCGCCTGATGCACGTTGCTGTCCGGCGTCACGAGCAGCGTCACCTTCGCGCCACGCTCGGAGATGCCGCGCCCGGCTCTCGCGAAGAGGCGGGCGGTGCCCGACCATTCGCGAGCAGAATGAAGAAATAGAACGTGCACTCTTTGCTTACCCTGCTGAAGGAGCCATCCGGCTGGGAGTGGATGCCGCGGCGCTGCCGGCCTCTCCATTCCCGCCACCGAATTGCAATGTATAGAGCCGGGAGTACGCGCCTCGCTTCGCCAGCAGCTCGGCGTGCGTTCCCCGCTCGACGATCTCGCCACGATCGAGAACAACGATCTGATCGGCGTGAGTGACCGTGGACAGCCTGTGCGCGATCACGAACACCGTCCTGCCCTGCAAGAGCCGGTCAACTGCCTCCTGCACAAGCCGCTCCGACTCGGTATCGAGCGCGGAAGTGGCTTCATCGAGAATGAGGATAGGCGGGTCACTGAGCAAGGCCCGTGCAATCGCCAAACGCTGCCTCTGGCCGCCCGAGAGCCTGGTCCCGCGCTCTCCGAGCATGGTGTTGTAGCCGCGTGGCAGCTCCACGATGAACTCATGCGCGTTCGCGGCCCTGGCTGCTGTCTCGATCTGCGACTGCGAGTACTTGTCGGCCGCGCCGTAGGCGATGTTGTTGCGAACCGTATCGTGGAAAAGGACCGTCTCCTGGCTCACGATTCCGGTAAGCGCGCGGAGCGCGGGTAGCTTGATCTCGCGCGTGTCGATTCCGTCGATCAGGATTCTGCCCTTGCCCGGCTCGTAGAATCGCGGAATCAGATCTACCAGCGTGCTCTTCCCCGAGCCGCTCGGACCAACGAGCGCTACCACTTCTCCCTTGCGGGCGATGAGATCGATTCCGGAGAGAACGGGTGCGTCTTCGTAGGCGAACGTGACGTTCTCGAACCGGAGGTCGCGCTCGAACGTCGCCTTGTCCCTGGTGCCGGGATCACGCTGAAACTCCGCCGGCGAGTCCAGGATCTCGAACAATCTCTCGGCGGACGCGAGCGACGACTGCGCGGTGGTGCGCATCTGCGAGAGCTGCTTCAACGGCTGGAGGAGACGCAGAACGAGCGTCAGGAACGCGAGCAGCGTCGCGCCGGTCATCGTCCCGCCCTTCAATACCTGCCACGCTCCGATCCAGAGCACCAGAACCGCGATCAGAGTTCCTATGACCTCGGTAACGGGCGGAGCCACAAGTGCCAGACGCGTCATCTTGAGACTGCTGCGCGCGTACTTGTTGCTTCCGTCGGCGAATCGCGATTCCTCGTAGCTCTCGGTACCCGAAGCCTTCACCAGACGGATGCCGCTGATCGTCTCCTGCAACACGCTCGTCATCTCGCCGTGCATGTTCCCTCGGCGGAGGTTGCCCTTCCTCAGCTTCTTGAGCATCGGCTGGAGCGAGAATCCCAGCAGCGGCAGGATGATGAGCGCGATCAGTGTCAACTTCCATGAGATGCTGAACAGGATCGCGACGTAGACGATGACGAGCGATGCGCTCTGCAGCGACTGCGTCACGATCTGCGTGAGAATGAGGCGCGTCTCGAACGTGTCGTTGATCACGCGCGAGAGGATCTGCCCGGCCTTCATCTGCGTGAAATAGCCGAGCGGAAGGTGCGCGAGGTGGCGGTAGACGGCGTTGCGCAGGTCGCGCGTCACGTACTCCTGCAGCGTCGCGCCGAACTGTCCCGCGATCCACACCAGCAGATTCTTGAGCAGCACCGACGCCATGACGAGCAGGATGACGTTGCGCAGCGATCGCATCTCGTCGCCGAGAACGATCTGGCTTCCCACCGTCGCGTTCAGAAGCTTCGCCACCCACCCCGACTTGAGCGATGTCGACGGCTGGTGGAAGAGGATGTTGAGGAACGGGATCAGCAGCGCGATCGCGAAGCCATCGAGCAGCGCCGCGAGCAGGTTGCATGCGATCGTGATCGCCATGCGCCACGCGTGCGGGCGCAGGTACGGCAGAAGCCTCTTATAGATCGGCGTCTTCACTGGATCCGAGTCACCGTTGGAGCCCTGCTCGCGTTTGCGAAGTCGAAGCGCGGAGCCCGCAATCGAGTTACCGGCGCGGCGTGAGCAGCGCCAGCGGGAGAATTACTTCCTCCGGCGTCACGCCGCCGTGGAGGAACGATCCGCGATACCGGCTCTGGTACTCGCGCAGCTTCGTCGGATAGACGAAGAAGCAGTCATTAGTCGCCAACAAGGTATTCCCGCCCAGGCCGCGACGTGGCAGCCGCAGCATGTCCTCATTCGAAAACAGGAGCGCCTGCTCCGGACGCTCCGCCCGCAGATCTTCGCCGAACTTGTACCGCAGATTGGCGCTCGCGTCGCGCTTGGCGTACACCGTCGCGGGAGTATTGCAGTGGATCGAGCCGTGATCCGTGGTGAGGAGCACCGAGATTTTCCGCCGCGATGCTTCCTTCAGCACGCTGAAGAGCGCTGACCGCTGGAACCACTGCCGCGTGATCTGCCGCAACGCGATCTCGTCGCGCGCGACTTCATACAATATTTGCGACTCGCTCCGTCCGTGGGTCAATAAGTCGACGAAGTTGAACACGAAGGCGCTGACGCCCTCGGGCCCGATCGCGGTGCCTAGGTGCCGCTCCAGCTCGTCGGAGTTGGCGGCCGTCGAGATCTTCTGGTAGCGGACTGGCGTCTTGCCGCACAGCTCCTGGAGATGAGCCTCGAGCAGCTCCCGCTCGTGCGCGTTGAGCGACTCGTCCTCGCGATCGGCGTTGCCCCACCAATCGGGAAGACGCGCCGCGATCTCGCCCGGAAAAAGTCCGCTGAAGAGCGAGTTGCGCGAGTACGGCGTCGCGGTCGGAAGCACCGCGAAGTAGTGCGTGGTCTCGGTGTCGAAGAAAGGAGCGAGCAAAGGCTCCAGCACGCGCCACTGATCGAGCCGCAGGCAATCGACGACGACGAACACCGCCGCCTTGTCGCGCTCGAGAATGGGCAGCAGAAATTCGGAGACGATGTCTATCGAGAGCGGAGGCCTGTTCCCCTCGAGATTCTTGAGCCACTCGGGATAGTTGTGCTTCATGTACGCCGCGAACTCGCGATGCATGTCGGGATAGAGTCCCTGCAGTGATTCGTAGAGCCCCATCTCGCCGGCGGCGGCGAGGTCCACGTCCCAGCGCACCAGCTCGTCGTAACGGTCGATCCACCCCCGCCAGTCGAGATTGCGGTCGCGCTCCAGCTCGATCGCGCGGAATCGCTCGACGAAGCTGCGCGCGATCGCCTGCTGGCGGATGCGCGGGCCCTCGAGAATCCGCGTCACGACCGTGAGCACCTGCCGCGGGTTGATCGGCTTGACGAGATAGTCGCGGACGTTGACGCCGATCGCTTCCTTGAGCGTCGAGTCCTCTTCGCTCTTGGTCACCATGACCACGGGAATGCTCGGCGCGATCTCGCGCACGTCGCGATAGACCTCGAGCCCGCGCTTCCCGGGCATCTGCTCGTCGAGCAGCAGGATGTCGAACCGACGACGCCTCAGCAGCTCCATCGCGTCGTCGGCGTTCGACGCCCACTCTACGGTATAGCCTTTGGAGCGAAGGAAGATGCGGTGAGGCTCAAGGAGCTCACCCTCGTCGTCCACCCACAGTATCGATTTTGGGGGGTTCAGGACCGGCACAGCCATAGTTCGGAATGTAGCCGGGGGCGGAGTCCGTGCCTAGATTCGGAGGGTGCTCGGCCAGCTGCCCCGTTTCGCTCTCACGACCCCGGTTTTTCGATTCCGCGCGCTGACAACGCTGTCGGGGCGGGCATCGCTGGGCGGCGATCGGGAGACACTGGTGGCCTGTTTCCAGCTAGGGCGCCTTTGCGCCGGACTCCTTCCTCCGTACGAGCTGTCACGGGAGCTGGTGCTGGAGCGGACTGAAAACACCAAGCAATGGCTGTCGTCGCTGGCGATTCCCAGCGGAATCAGGTCCACGGCGTTCGGTATCTTCGGCGCACTGAGCGGATTCGACCGGGCGCGCTGCGTGATCGCTTTTGCGGACCTTGTGAAAGCCGCTTCGGCGCAGTTAGATGAGGCATCACGCGCGGAGCTGACGGTACTGCTGCAGGAGCTATCCGCGTCGCCGACGGCGGGACACGTGCGACATACAGTGACTCAATCTCAACCGAGCTGATTATGGCCGGCCATTCCAAATGGAAGCAGATCAAGCACTACAAGGCTGCGACCGATGCCAAGCGCGGCGCGCAGTTCACCAAGCTCATTCGCGAGATCACGATGGCCGCGAAGCTGGCTGGGGGCGAACCCGCCCATAATCCGCGGCTGCGAACCGCGATCGATGCGGCAAAGGCCGCGTCTATGCCCAAGGAGAACATCGAGCGCGCGATCAAGAAGGGCACAGGTGAGCTCGAGGGGATCCACTACACAGAGGTAACCTACGAAGGCTACGGCCCTGGCGGCGTCGCGATCCTGATCTCCGCCCTGAGCGACAATCCCACGCGCACCGTCGCCGAAATCCGGCACAGGCTCACGCGACTCGGCGGCAACCTCGGGCCACCGCACTCGGTGTCGTACTTGTTCGATCGGAAGGGACAGATCTACATCGACGCCAGCAAATACGAGGAAGACATGGTGCTCGAGGTCGCTCTCGATGGCGGCGCCGAAGATTTCCGGGCGGAGGGCGAGCAGTACATCGTGACGACCGATCCGCATGGGATGCACACAGTCGAGGACGCGATCAAGGGAAAGGGAATGCAGATCGTCGAGTCGGAGATCGCGTTCATTCCGAAGTCGACGGTGCGCATCGAAGGAAAGAACGCGCAGTCGCTGATCAGGCTGCTCGAGGACCTCGAGGAGCTGGACGACGTGCAGAAAGTCTCCGCGAATTTCGACATGGACGTCGAGCAAATGACCGGTGCGTGATGCCGCACCCGTCGTAATACTCGGGATCGATCCCGGCACCGCGGTAACCGGCTACGGGGTAGTTCGGAAGCAAGGGCGCAATCCGCTCACGCTCATAGAATGTGGCGTGATCCGCACGAAGCCGCGCGATGAATTGGCGCAGCGGCTGGCGGAGATCCACGACGGGGTTCTGGATCTGATCCGCCGCCACAAGCCGACGGTTCTCGCAATCGAAGATATCTTCTACGCCCGCAACGTGCGGACGACGGTCGTGCTCGGCCACGCGCGTGGGGTGATTCTTCTGGCCGGAGCGCACGCCGCGATGGAGATCCATGAATATCCGCCGTCGGAGATCAAGAAGGCGGTTGCCGGCACGGGCGCGGCAACAAAGCTTCAGATCCAGTTCATGGTGATGCGCCTGCTGCGCCTGAAATCGGCGCCGCAGCCGAGCGATGCGGCGGACGGAGTGGCGGCGGCGCTGACTTATGCGCTGATGCCCAACCTGCCGAAGATCGAGGCGATTCGATTCCCCTCCTCGACGGTGATTCGCTCGCCCGCGGACCTGGGAAGAGCCGAGCGTTGATCGCGCGCGTTGAAGGCAAGCTGGTCGCCAAGGATCTGGATTCGCTCGAGGTGATGACGAGCGGAGGAATCGCCTACGAGCTGAAGATTCCGTTGGGCGTGTACGAGACGCTCCCGCGCGTGGGCGAAATTGTGGCGCTGCACACTTCCCTCGTGGTGAAGGAAGACTCCTGGCAGCTGTTCGGATTCGTCAGCGTATTCGAGAAGCGGTTATTCGAGAAGCTGCTCACGGCGAACGGCGTGGGTCCCTCTCTGGCGATCGGGATGTTATCGGCGCTCTCGGCCACGCGGCTCATTCGGGCGATTCGTGAGAAAGACATTCCCACATTGCAGAGCGTTCCGCGCGTGGGCCGCAAGAAAGCCGAGCGTCTCATTCTCGATCTCGCCGACAAGCTCGATGGCCTGGGCGAGACGACCGGCACTTCGGCCGCGCCCGCGAGCGCTGCCGCGGACGATGCGTTGCGAGCGCTGGTTTCGCTCGGCTATTCGAGCGCCGACGCCGAGCGCGGGGTCAGGGCCGCCCTCGACGCTGGCGGTGGCGGCAAGGCAGCGACAGAATTGATCAGGGCAGCTCTGGCGAAACTTGGAGGGAGATAATGTCGACAAGACCCTCGCTCGTGCGCTCGGCAGCGCGGGTTTTCCTGCTGGTTTTCGCGTGTGCATGCACCCATCCGGCTAGCCGCGCGATAGCGCGTCTCACGGCCGAGAGTGAAGTGCGCCTGGCGGAGCGTCAGCGGTTCGAGGCGATGATGAAACAGGACGTCGCCGCGCTCGACACGCTGCTGGATGACGAGATGGACTACGTGCACACCGGCGGCGACTTGCAGTCGAGGCAGCAGTTCATCGACATGATCAAGAAGCAGACGCTCGTCTACGAGTCGATCGCGCCGAGCGAGGTGCGGGTGCGGGTGTACGACGGGCTGGCGCTGGCGACGGGGCGCTCGCAGATGCGGGTGAATAGCGCGGCCGGGATCTCGACGTTCGGGATCCGATTTACGGAGGTGTACGTCCGCCGGGACGGTCATTGGTTGCTCACCGCCTGGGAGGCGACCCGAAGCACGGGAGAGATCGCGAGCAGCAAGGCAGGGCATCCACAAAACCGAAGCAGGGGGCTCTCAGCTTTGCGGCTAATCGCCAGGAGCTTTCATACGGGCGTAACCCGTCCAGCCGTAACCCGCCACTAGCCGCAAATGTCGGTGTGGTAAGCGTTTAGACAAAACCAAGCATAAGTGACTTGCTATTCACCTTTAGGTGAACTATAATTCACTTATGAGGCACAGTGCGGGTGATTCGCCTGCCCCGGGACGAGGTCTGCCAGGCGCGCATGAGCCGCTGCCCACCGTCCAGGAGCGCGGCCGAAACGCGGTCGAGCGTCTGCTCAACGCGGCCGAGCACACGCTCGAATCCGTCGGACTGGAAGGGGCAACGGTTCCTGCAATCGCCGCCCGGGCGGGCATGTCGGTGGGGAACGTCTACAAGCGCTTCCCGGACAAGGATTCGCTCTTCCGCGCCGTCTACGAGCGGTTCTTCTCGGACGCGCTGGCGTCGAACGAGTTCGCGCTCGATCCCGCCAAGTGGGCGGCAATTCCGACCGCCGACGTGCTTTCGACGCTGGTGACGGGGATGATCGAGGGCTACCGAAGCCGTCGCTCGCTGATTCGCGCTCTTCTCTTGTACGCCCAGACCCACGCCGACCCCGAGTTCAGGTCGCACGCAGAGCAGCTCAGGCTTCAGACTCTCGAGCTGTTCGAGCGCTTGCTCCGCGATCGCCGAACGGACATCGGTCACCCGCATCCCGAGCGCGCGATCCGGTTCGTCGTGATGCTGATCGCGCACTCGCTGGAGAATGCGGTGATGTCGGAAGGCGGCGGAATCTCCAGTGGCGACTTTCTGTCGCACGTTCCGGAGACAGCCGCCGAGCTGTCCCGGATCGTCAACGGCTATCTCCGCGTCAGGGGCACGGAGCGTCCGCGGGCGCTCAGCCAGTCTCGGCGGTGATCGGACTGATCATGCGCACCACCGGCATGATGCTGTTGGCGGGAAAGCCGCCCTTGTCCGCGTGCTCCTTTACCGCCTTCGCGTTGGGAGCATTGTAGACGCAGAAGATCTTTTCGCCCGTAACATAGCTCTGGACCCATTGCACGTCGGTTCCGGCGCGATTCATGTCGCTTATCACGCCACATGATTTCTGGGAGATCGCCTTCAGCTCGTCGCTCGACAGTTTGCCGGCGCCGGGAATGTGGCGCTCGATGAGGAATTGCGGCATCGCCCCTCCGTTGGTGGTGGACCGAGAAAATAGGGTCGTTCGGCCGACTCGGCCAGCCTCAGACCGTTCCTCCACGGTCGATGAGTCGCGCCTCGACTATTGTTTCACTTTGTCGTAGCCGGGTGGCGTCTCCTTCCGATACTTGAGCTCTTTCAGATACAGACTCTGCGCGTAATCCGGCTTCCCCCATCCGCCGTGGTCGGCGTTTCGCAGCCACCATATTGCTGCCGTCGTATCCGGGACCATCACGAATGGAGAAGGCGACATGAAGGTGATGAAGCCTTCCAGCCTTTTCGGCCCAGTCCGGCCACGGAGGTTGGCGAGGTGAAAGTCGACACGGAGCAGATAGCTCGTAGCCGAGTCGAGAAGCGCCGCACCCTCATAGTCGGGGCCGGTTATGTCGTTACTGGGAGAGAACTCGAGACGGACGACGCGTGTGCCCTGGTACCATTCGACTCCACGGGCGAGAAAGCAGTGGTGTTCCCAGAACACCGAGTCGGCGAGTGTGGACAGAAACAAAAGGGGGACGGTGAAGCCGCCGCGCTCGTATTGAATGACATCGCCCGGCCTGTACGCCAGCTCCCAGTCTTCGGATCGGAACTTCTCCTTGCGGTCGACGATGCGCTTGATGTCTCCGTTCGGGGGAACCGTTGCCGTTCGCCGGATGATTGTCGCCTCGAACGGATAGAGCCGCCGGAATTGATCGTACTTCTCCGCTCCCTGCTTGAGCTGATCGAGAGCAGCCACCGACTGATCGAGCGAGCCGGAGTCGGTCGCAGCAGCGCAGTGACTGATGGCTTTGACCGGGGAGATCACGTACGCCACTCTGCTCATCGCGAACGTCGTGGCCGCATCGGCAGTGTTCGCCTGCCGCAACGTCCGTTGCTGCGGCTGGTACCCCACCTCGCGCACCCTCAGCCGCAGCTGGCCATCGCTTGGCCACGCGAGCCGCGCCAGCCCCGCCTCGTCCGTGAACCTGTGCTGCCCGGTTGCGAGATCGATCACGTCGGCGTTGACAAGCGGATAGCGCGCGCCGGAATCGATGACGGTGACGACCAGAATCGAAGGCTGCTCGCGATATGTCGGCTCGCGGGTTGATAGTGACAGACCGGCGAGTGAAATCGCGGCCGCAAGTCCGAGCCTCATCGTCCTCCGAAAGCGTTCTCGCGCATCATCGTGAAAGAGATGTGACTTGTCAAAGGTTTCGTGTTGTCGCTAAGCGTTCGACTCGCTGGTAACCGACGCCAGATCCATGCGATCGAAGAGCGTCGCCATCCACCGCAAAACCAGCGCTGCCTCACCGAGAGCAATCGCACCGGCGACCAGCGCCCCGGAGATGATCGTGGCCGAAATCCCGAGCGGCCACACTCCGTACGCGACGCCGGCCGCGGCAATCGTTGGAATGATCATGGATAGCACAAAGACAATCACCGAGACCAGCAGCGAGAAATAAGCCTGTCCGGGATTGGTCGCTCTGCTCGGCATCTTCGTGCCGAGTGTCGTCCACTTGGGAAGAACGACCGCGAAGAAATTCTGCCCCGCGACGCCGATCGCGGTCATTCCCGGAAGCAGGCACGCGAGCGCTGCCGCGAAGGCCAGCCTTCGTCCGGGTCCAAGCGGCAGCGTCGGATTGAAAATCAGAGCGGCGGTGGAGAGGATCAGCATCACGAACTGCAGCAGCAGGAGAAGGCAGACGCTCGCTCCGACTTCAGCAGCGCAGATTTCCAGACTGGTAAGAGGATAGGTACGCAGCAGGCGGAGCCGGGGCAGATCCATGCGCAGGTCGTTGCGCACGAATTGCGGTCCCACGAACAGGAGGAGCCCCGCCCAGACGCCGGCAAGGCCGGTCGCGAAAGACGTCAGGTGCTGCATTGGGGGGAGGAGAGTCGCGCCGAGAACAATCGGAACGCCGATGGCCATTACGACGGCCGGTCTCAGCGTCTGGATGCGTTTGCTCGCCATCAGATTCTTCCAGGTGAGGGCGGCTGCCGGCCGCTTGACCAGGGACGTGATATATCGCTCCCATAGTGAGGAGCCCTCCGAGGGTTGCCTCTTTTTCTTTGATCGCCTTCCGCGGAGTTTCTCCTCTCTCGTGCGGGCGATTCCAATACGGCCCCACTCGGGCTCCGCCTGGAAGACAAGCGCAGTCTCGATTGCGACGATGAGCAGCGCTGCGGCTATCGATGACACGAAGACCGACAACGATTGAGCGTAGGCAGGCGCGAGCAGCGCGCGGAACGGCCAAACAGCAAGGGAGCCGGGGAGCTGGTAGGAGAGGGCGAATGGAATTCCCATCTTGTCCAACCCGAACAGGCCGTGCTCGGCGGCGACGGACGCCGCTTGTGCGAGAGCAACCGCCGTCGCGGCCACGAGCCAGAGCCGCACGGTTCCAACGATAATAGCTCGCGCCGATCCACTGCCGGTTGGTCGCGGCGTTCGCGCGAGTGCCGCTCCAACCCGCTGGAGCTGGAGCGCGACAATGACGATCAAAGCGGCAAGAATTCTCTGAGCGGGACGCGGGGACAATCCGGCGCGAAAAACGAGGCCCATGACGAGGGCGCTCCAGAGCACCGTTGGCAGGGTCGTGAGCAGCTTGAACAACATCACTTGCCGGCTCGCGAGCGGAGCGGGAATGAGGAACTGTGCCTGGGGCTTGTTGAGCGCGAGCGGATGATCCCGTTGTTCCATCCACCAGGTGAGCAGCGACGCAATCACCAGGAACAGCAGCAATACCAGCACGAACACGCCCTGCGAGCCTGGGGAGGCCGGGGTGCGCTCGTGGCCCATGGATCGCCCGAACACGAAGTACAGATACGCGAAAACCAGCACCATGCCCGCCACATAGCGAACATCCCGCGTTCTCTTGACGATTCTGTTTCGCGCGGACCGAAGTCCGTAAAACCAGAGCGCCCCGATCAAGCGCCGGAACCCGAGGGCCGGCTCGTGATGTCCAGGAATGCGGCCTCGAGCTCGCGGCTCGTGCCGTCGCCCGCCGCTCCCCGAATCTCCTGCATCGTCCCGGATGCGACGAGCCTCCCGTCATGAACAATGAGCAGCCTCGAGCACAGCTCCTCGACGAGGAAGAGCAGGTGCGAGCTCAGAAGGATCGCGGCCCCATCTCGCGCCCGAGCGAGAATCGTATCCTTCATGTCGCGCATGCCAGCGGGGTCGAGGCCTGTGAGCGGCTCGTCGAGCAGTAACGCCTTCGGCTCATGGTGGAGCACGCAAGCCAGCGCCAGCTTCTGACGCATTCCTCTCGAGAGCTCTTCGGGGTAGGCTCGGCGTTTCTCCTCCAGCCCGAACCGCGAGATAAGACTGTCAGCCGAGGCGGCGCCATCGTGAATCCCGTACAGCATCCCGCTGAATTTGAGATGTTCTTCGACGGTGAGGTACTCGAAGAATTCGGGCTCGTCGGCGATGAAACCGAGGCACGCCTTCGCCACCTTGGGTTGTTCGAGGAGGTCGACGCCGCACACTCGCACCTGGCCGGAATCCGGCCGCGTGATGCCGGCGAGCATGTGCAGGGTCGTGGTTTTGCCGGCCCCGTTGCGGCCGAGGAGGCCGACGATCTCTCCGGGCTCGATGCGGAAGGAGAGATCATCCACGGCTCTTATCGAGCCGAAGCGTTTGGCGAGGTGACTTGCTTCAATCATGCGCGGTTGACCGGGGGCAAGTGGTTGTTCGCTGCCTAGGCACGGAAAGGTATGGCGCCGCAGACCATTGAACGACCGCGGAGTCAGCCAGGCTCACCCAGCTTTCCGCCAGGGGGCGTGACTGCCGGCGGATTGATAATTGTCAAATCCTCTCCCCAGTGGCAGTTTCACAGGGCACTCGACAGCGAACAATGACGACTACTCGGGAGACTACGGCGATCGTGGCCGTCCCGGGGAGCGCAGCGAGCAGCGCGGACAAAACTGGGAGGACGCTAATGTCGATCAAACATCTTTTTCTAGTGGCAGTCGCGGCCATTGTGGCCTGCGCCCCTGCCAGGGGTACATCCGGTACGTCGGGTGCAGCCGCGGCTCCTCGAAAGGCTGACTTCCTGACTGCCGAGGAGATCGTTGGCGCTAACGCCGACGTCGGGACTGTGTACGACGCGTTGTCACGCCTGCGTCCGAACTGGCTGGCATCGCATGGGGCGACATCGTTCAATCCCGCTGGCAACGGGTTCGCGTTTGTATTCGTCGATGGGCAGCGGTATGGCGACATCAACTCGCTTCGTAAGATCGAGGCCTATCATGTTGCCGATATCCGTTATTACGACGTTACCCAGGCCGGGGCCAGATTCGGGGTGCGGGGCGGTCCTGGTGGAGTGATCGAGGTCAGGATGAAGAGCCCGTGACGAGCACGCGGACTGACAAAACAGGGAGGACGCTAATGTCGGTCAAACATCTTTTTCTAGTGGCGGGCGCGGCCATTATGGCCTGCGCCCCTGTCAGCGGTACATCCGGTACGTCGAGTGCATCCGCGGCTCCTCGAAGGGCTGACTATCTAACTGCCGAGGAGATCGTTGGCGCCAACGCCGACGTCGCGACTGCGTACGAGGCGTTATCACGCTTGCGTCCAAACTGGCTGGCATCGCATGGGACGACATCGTTCAACCCTGGCAACGGGTTCGCGATTGTATACATGAATGGGCAGCGGTATGGCGACGTCAACTCGCTTCGAAACATTCAGGCCAGTGAGATAGCCGATATCCGTTATTACGACGTTACCCAGGCCGGGGCCAGATTCGGGTTGCGGGCCGGTCCTGGTGGGGTGATCGAAGTCAGGATAAAAGTAAACGATTAATGACGAGCACCCAGAAAGTTTCGGCGCGCGCGGCCACAGCGAAGCGCGCGAGCACGTTCACCGAGTCGGTGATCCGCGAGATGACGCGCATCTCGAACCAGTACGGCGCGATCAATCTGGCGCAGGGGTTTCCCGATTTCCCAATGCCCACGCCGATGAAGGATGCGGCATGCGCGGCGATCCACGGCGACATCAATCAGTACGCGATCACGTGGGGCAGCCCCGCGCTCAGGTTGGCGATCGCCGAGAAGTACCGAAGTTGGTACGGGATGACGGTGGATCCGGAGCGGGAGATCACGGTGTGCTGCGGCGCGACGGAAGCGATGGCGGCGACGTTCCTGGCGCTGATCGATCCGGGCGAGGAAGTGATCGTGTTCGAGCCGTATTACGAGAACTATGGTCCGGACGCGATACTCGCGGGGGCGAAGCCGGTGTTCGTGCCTTTGGAGGCGCCCGATTGGCGTTTAGACCCCGATAAACTGCGCGCGGCTTTTTCGAATAAGACCCGGGCGATTGTCGTGAACACTCCGCACAATCCGACGGGCCGAGTCTTTACGCGCGAGGAGATCTCACTGATCGCGGAGCTCTGTCAGAAGTACGATGTGATCGCGATCACGGACGAGATCTACGAGCACATCAGGTATGCGGGCAGTCATCACGTGCTGGCGACGTGGCCGGGGATGCGGGAGAGGACGGTCACGATCTCCGGATTGTCGAAGACGTTCTCGTGCACGGGGTGGAGGCTCGGGTATGCGATCGCGCCGCCCGAGTTCTCGTCACCGATTCGGAAGGTTCACGATTTTCTGACCGTGGGAGCTCCGGCTCCTTTGCAGGCTGCGGGGGCGGTGGGGATGGCGTTCGATGCGCATTACTACAACCATCTGGCGCTCGAGTATCGTGCGCGGCGGGACATCATGTGCTCGGCTCTTGATGAGGCCGGTTTCAAGTACGCGGCGCCGGAGGGGGCCTACTATATACTCGCGGACTTCTCGGAGATCTCGGATCTCGAGTCGCGCGAGTTTGCTATCTGGTTGGCGAAGGAGGTCGGAGTCGCGACTGTGCCTGGAATGAGTTTTTACTCGCGGCCGGAGTTGGGGAACTCTGTCACCAGATTCGCCTTTTGTAAGAAAATGGAGACGTTGGAGAAGGCGGCGGAGAGACTGGTAACACTCCAAGCAAGGGTTTAATGGATGGCAACGCCCACTGAGCCGTGTCAGCGGCAACGACAGGGGGCTCGACGGAGCGTCCGCGCTCAGACATTTCGTCGAGCGCGGCGGACTCCTGCTGACGACCGGCAACTCGAGCATCCTCCCGATCACGCTCGTCCACGACAAGGCTGATTCGCTGCTGGTGCCCGGACTACTCGCCAACGGAGACGAGCTCGCCGGCAAAGCCGCAGTCGTCGATGCGCCCGTTGGATCAGGTCATGTGGTGCTGTTCGGGATCAGACCGCTCTGCATATGGGAATCGCAGGGAAGCTTCGCGCTCGCATTGAATGCGATCGCGAATTGGGGGGCTTTTAGCAGTACCTCAACAGTCCTCTTTCACAATCGGGTAACAGCGCAAAGGGCACGGGAGTTGCCCCTGCATATGAACGCACCTACTGAGCGCAACGGCGTCGAGCGTGCCTTTTTTGGCCCCACCGTACGCACCTCAGGGATTGTTCTCCCATTGGAGGCATGACCGATGAAAGGCGCCCGAGTTTTCAGCTTTACACTGTTGTCATTGGTGGTCGGCGTAAGCGCAGCGGCGTACGCGCAGGGCGAGCACGGGAAAAAGCCGGATCCAGCGGCCGCCAAACCCGGGGAGCAGCACCAACCCGTCAAGCCTCCTCCCGGCCAAGCGAAAAAAGCGGCTCCCCCGACGCACGCGCAGCCGGCCGCCCAACACCAGCCGGCTCAGGCGCCACCTCGCGTTCAGGGAAAAACACCCGCTCGGCCAGCCGCTCAGCCTGCAGCCCAGCGCCAACGCGTTCAGCAACCTTCGCCGACCCGAGCGAGAACCCCAGCGCCGGCGCCCGCCCGGGCGAGAACACCAACGCCGGCGCCCGCCCAGGCGAGAAGACCGGCACCGCCGGCCGTCCTCCCCGCTGCTGTGCAGCGCCAGCGGACTCAGACTGAGCAGCAGCGCGCTACGCAATACAGACAGCGCCTCGATCAACAGGTTCGCTTCAGTCAACAGCAGGCGGCCCAGCTGCAACAGCAGAAGCGCGCCAATCAATATCGGGCCCAGCAGCTGTACCTCGCCCAGCTTCGCCAGCAGCAGCTGCGCCTGCAGACCGCCCGCAACTACTCCAATGATCCGTACATTCGCACTGCCCCCTCATATCGCTACGCCTACAGCGGCACCACTCGCGAGACGAACCAGTACGGCGCGGACGTGCTGCGGCAAGCGGTGAACTACGGCTACCAGCAGGGCGTCCGCTTCGGCCAAGCCGATAGGCAGGATGGCTGGGCGGCGAACTACCAAAACTCTGCCGCGTATCGCGACGCAAACTATGGATACTCGGGGTACTACGTCGACCAGGCCGACTACAACTATTATTTCCGCCAGGGCTTCCAGCGCGGGTACGCTGACGGATACAATAGCCAGTCCCAATACGGGACCTCGCTCAATGGCACGTCTTCGATCCTCGCGACTTTGTTATCAAGCATTCTGGGATTGACTTCGCTGCGCTGACGATAGCGCGGGCGGTCTCTAGCCACCGCGTCGGTTGCCGTCACAGATTGTCCAGTCATGTCCCGCGCCGAAATAACCACTCCTGAAATCATTCCGGACGAGAGTGTAGTCGAGCTCTCGCTCCGCCCTCAGCGCCTGTCCGAGTTCATCGGCCAGGACCGCGTGAAGGAGTCCCTGCGCATCTATATAGATGCCGCGCTCGCGCGCCGTGAGCCGCTCGACCACACGCTCTTCTTCGGCCCACCCGGTCTCGGCAAGACCACTCTTGCCGAACTCATTGCGCGCGAGCTCGGCGTCAACATCCGCAACACTTCGGGGCCAGCACTCGAAAAACCAGGCGACCTCGTGGGCACGCTTACCAATCTGCGTGAAGGGGATATCCTCTTCATCGACGAGATTCATCGGCTCCGGCCCATTATCGAAGAGTTCCTCTATCCGGCGATGGAGGACTACCGCATCGACATCCGCCTCTCCGAAGGACCCAAGGCGCAGACGATCGTCATGCCGATCGAGAAG
>JADGQV010000092.1 GCA_017881465.1 Gemmatimonadaceae bacterium | reverse complement strand
CACGCGCCGTGCCCCGCGACCTGACATTCGTCATCGACGTGTCCGGCTCCATGAGCGGCCAGAAAATCGAGCAGGCGCGTGCGGCGGGCAAGCAGATATTGCGCACGCTGTCGCTAATGGACCGGTTCCGTCTGATCGACTTCTCGAGCGATGTGCGCACGTTCCGCAACGATTTCTCGACCGCGACTCGCGAGAACATCGGGGCGGCCGAGCGATATCTCGATCAGCTGGACGCCGAGGGCTCGACCAATATCTCGGGAGCGCTCGACGAGGCGCTTTCTGCTCCCGTTCAGGCGGGGAGGCTGCCGATCGTACTGTTTCTCACCGACGGCCAGCCGACGGTGGGAGAGCGAGATGCCTCGGTGATTGCGTCGAACGTGGCGAAGCAGCGCGGGTCGCGCAGACTGTTCACCTTCGGCGTGGGTGCGGATCTCAACGTTTCACTGATCGAGCAGCTGGCGCTCGAGGGTCGCGGCACCGCGAGTTTCGTGCGTCCGGAGGAATCGGTGGAGCGCGCGGTGGGAATCGTCGCGAGCCGTCTGACGAGCCCGCTCGTGACCGATGTCCGCGTTCATGCTGACGGTGTACGACTTCTCAAGATGCACCCCTCGGGGCCGGTGGACATATTTGCGGGCGAGGATCTCGTGATACTCTCGCGCTACGATGGGAGCGGCAACGCGGTTGTGCGCTTCGACGGACAAACGACCAGTGGTCCGGTGAGCTGGAGCACTCGAGTCAATTTTCCCGAGCGCTCGCGCGAGAATCCGTTTGTGGCGAGGCTGTGGGCCACTCAGCGGGTAGGATATCTGAGCGCAGAGAAGAGGAAGCATGGTGGATCGCGGGAGATCGATGACGAGATTCGGGATCTCGGCGAGCGCTTCGGCATTCCAACCGAGTTCTCGTCGTATCTGGTAGTCGAACCTGGAATGAATCGGAGCAGACCTCCTGCAGACATGGTTGGTGCCAGACTTGGCCAGGTGGTGGTCACCGGCGCTTCGTCAGCACCCGTTTCTGGCGCAATTCAATTCGAAGCCGCCAAGATTGCTGCCGCGCAACGCACGGTCACAAGCGCTTACGCTGCCGATTCAGCTTCGGGTGTGAGAGATGATGCTAATGTGCGAAGAGCAGGGAACGCGACTTTCGTTCTGCGCGATAGCGTGTGGACCGATGTGCGGTACAAGAAATCCGGCTCGGTGCTGCGCGTGAAGCCATTCTCCGACGCGTACTTCAAGTTGATCGAGCTGGTGCCGGAGCTGCGTGAGTCGTTTTCGGTTGGCGAGCGCGTGATAGTATCGGGTCGCACGATGGCGATCGAGCTGACTCCATCGGGAGTAGATCGTCTCACGGATCGCGACCTGACCCTGATACGGGATCGCTGGTAATCGAGTGACCGACGTCGAACGACTCTTCCGAACGTACAACGTTGCGTTGGTGCGATATCTGACGCGGCGTCTGGGGGATCGCGACTGGGCTGAAGAAGTAGCGCAAGAGACGTTCGTGCGTGCGTTGAGGCAGACCTCGATACAGAATGAGCGCGCCTGGCTATTCGCCGTGGCGACGAATCTCGTGAGGGATGAGGCGAGGAAGGACATGAGACGCCGAAAGCATCTGGCACTGCTGGCAGAGGAAGAGCGCGATGAAATAGTCGAGCCGGAGGAGACGACGCTCGAGCGCGCTCAGGAGGCAGCGATGGCGCGTAAGGCAGTAGATGGTCTCGCCGAGCGAGATCGTCTTGCGCTCCTGATGCGGGAAGAGGGATTGGATTACAACGAGATCGCCGAAGCATTGCAGCTGTCGCCCGGCTCGGTGGGGACCACGTTGTCGCGTGCGCGCCGCCGCTTGGTGGAGAGCTACGAAGCATTGCAGAAGAGTCAAGAAGAGAGAGAGAAGAATGCAGCATCCTGACGAAGGAACGATTCACTCGTGGCTGGACGGCGCGTTGAGCGCCGATGAAGCCACGCGCGTGGAAACGCACGTCAAAGAGTGTCCGCAGTGCGCGGTCACGGTGGCGGAAGCTCGCGGGTTCATCGCGGCGTCGTCGCGGATTCTGACGGCGCTTGACAATGCACCGCGCGGCGTGATACCGGCAGCGACGCCGAAGAAGCGGGTAGATCCGCTGGTGTGGCGCGTGGCGGCAACGGTGCTGGTTGTCGCGGCTGGGACTCTGGTGGTGGCCCGGAATCGCGGGAGCAACGAGCAACCCGCGGATCGCGTCATGGTGTCGCGGCAGCAGGCCTCAGTCGCAGCGCGCGTACCGGCAGCAGGCGGGCCGGCTGCAGTTGCCGTAGATCAGGCCATGCCGAAAGCAGTAGTCGGTAATGCGTCGACGATTGCGCTTTCGGGGAAGACAGGGACGAGCGACTCGCGCTTTGGCATCCCGGCGCGCGAAAACAATGCATTGGAAAAAAGGGGGATGATGCCGGCGGGTCAGGCTGCCGCCGCATCGGAGATTGCTGGAGCAGCAGCGCCAACCGCTTCGACGTTCGCGCCATCGCACGTAGCTGGTGTGGTTGTAACGGACTCGGCAAGCGAGCCAGAGCCGTTGAAACTAGTCGGTACACCCTGGAGAATCGGCGCCAAGGTCACGCTCTACGAGGTCGCGCCGGGTGATACCGTCACGTTGACGGAGTCAATGCCGCTCGCTCTGGAACAGGTCGTAACGGGCATATCGTCAACATCAACGGCCATGCAGGCTACCAGCAAGTCTGCAGCAGTTCCGTTAAAGGCGCGTGTCGATACTGCGGCGATCACAAGCGCGGCGGACTCTCAGCGTGCAGCGAGTGCACCACCATCCGCGCCCGCGGTTTCGGCACCAGCGCCAAAGTCTCTGCCAGGGATGGCGAACACGCTCCATACGGTCACGTGGACTGACGCGGTGACAGGCAATGCGCTGACACTGACCGGGCGAATGCCCAAAGCGCGGCTTCAGGAAATAAAAATCAGGATCGAAAGGGAAAGAGCGGCGGCAGCCGCAAAGAAAACTCCCTGATCTCCCGCCTCAGTCTTGAGGAGGCGGGTCCTGAAGTGCCATCCCCATCGAATGGAATCCCTTGTCCACGAACACCACGGCGCCGGTGATTCCGGTAGCGAGCGGGCTGGATAGAAAAGCCGCCACTTTTCCAACTTCATCCGCGTGAAGCGGCTCGGTGAGCGGTGAATTCTCGGCGCAATACTCAACCATTTTTCCGATGATTCCGATAGCGCTGGCCGCGCGCGACGCCAACGGACCAGCGGAGATCGTGTTGACGCGAATTCCGTACTTTCGGCCGGCCTCGAACGCCAGCACTCGCGTATCGCTTTCCAGCGCCGCCTTCGCCGACGACATCCCGCCACCGTAACCCGGAATCACGCGTTCGCTGGCCATGTAGGTTAGCGAAAGAAACGATCCACCCGGGCGCATCAATGGCGCCAGCCGAGAGACCATCGACACCAGCGAATAGGCGCTTACGCTAATCGCGGCGAGATACCCGGCGCGACTCGTCTTGAGCAACGGTTTTTTTACCTCCGGAGCGTTCGCCAGCGAATGGATCACAATGTCGAGCGAACCCTTGCCGAAGTCGGCCTCCATACGACGGGCGAGGCCGTCGATGCTGAAGTCTCCTGTTTCCTTGTACCGTTTGGCCGCCAGAATGTCTTCCGGGGCATCCGCGAGGGTGTCGTAGGCCGCGTCCAGGGGGTAGATCTTCTCGAACTGGAGAAGCTGTCCGCTGCATAGCTTTCGCGACTCATCCAACCTCCCGCGCTCCAACAGGTTCATGAATATGTTGAGAGCGGGCGGCCAGGTGCCGACTGAAACGCTCGCGCCTGCCTCGGCAAGGGCCTTGGCGATGGCGAACCCAAAACCGGCGTCATCCGCTACCCCAGCAACCAGGGCGCGCTTGCCGGTAAGGTCGATGTTCAGCATTCGAGTGATATCGCGACTCGAAGGGCGATTTACAAGGGGTAAGAGATTTGCATTCGAGAACCTGGTTGAGCCTATCACCAACATTTCAGCAGGGGACGTTCTTGTTCTCAAAGTCGTTTCGTGTCGCATTGATTTCCGTGACCCTGGCGGTCACCGCGCAGGCCCAGGTTCAGGACACCATCAATAAGAAAACGCCGCTTTTTGTCGGCAAAGACGCGCTCCTGCTGGGGGCCTTCATGCTTGGGACGGCGGCGGTCGCGCCGATCGACATGCGAGTCGCAAACAGGCTTCAGGATTCGGCGACCCAGGCAAGCCGGTTTCTGAGCAAAGGCGCGACCGGCTTCCGCCTGCTCGGCGATCCGGGATCTTTCGTCACGGGCACGGGGATCTACTTGATTGGTCGCGTCGGTGAAAACCGACGTGTCGAAGCGCTCGGTTTGCACAGCCTCGAGTCAATCCTGGTCGCCGATATTCTTGGTGGTGGAATAAAGATGCTCGCTGGAAGACAGCGTCCATTCGTCGACACCAAGAATCCGAACAGCTTCCAGCTATGGAGAGGCTTCGCGGGCGACCAGTACCGCTCATTTCCATCGGGCCATACGATCACAGCCTTTGCGTTCGCATCTACGGTGACCCGCGAGTCGCAATTCTGGTGGCCCCATTCGGCCTGGTATGTGGGGACCGTGTTTTACGGCGGCGCATCACTGGTCGGCCTCTCGCGCATCTTCAACAACCAGCACTGGGCGAGTGACGTTATGGCGGGGGCGGCGATCGGTACCCTTGTTGGACTCAAGGTGGTGAGGTACACGCACTCCCACCCAGGGAATCACATCGATCGCGAGCTGATAAAAGGAAAGCGATCATCACAGATTCAGGCCAATCCGATCCTCTTTACCATTCAATTCTGATGTTCGGGGCCGCTCTTACCGCGAGTAATGCTTGGCGCTGAATGGAATTTTCATACTGGCAGAACTACCGCCGGAGATCGCGGACCAAGTCCGCGCAATCAATGAACGCTACGACCCGAAGCTGTCGCGATATAAACCACCCCACCTGACCCTCACTGGATCCTCGGGCGCGGGTCCCCTGCCTCCTTCGGCGACCGTTGAAGAGATGCGTGAGAAGCTGGAGCCGATTACGCGGGATACGGCGCCAATAACGCTCTCATTCCAGGCTCCGCAGAGGTTCATGCAGACGAACATCCTCGTCCTGCCGGTCGATCCGCATGGTCCCCTGAGGATTCTCCACGACAGGATCATTACGAGCGGACTGCCGTTCACGCGCGCGCGGTACACTTTTAGCCCACATTCCACCTTGAGCCTCTACCAATCTCTCGATGGGAAGGCGATTCGTGAGCTGCTCAAGACCCGAATACCAGAACCGTTTGTGATAAGCGCAATTCAGCTCTATCACACCCGCGATCCACAACCTTCACGAAAGCTCCTAGAGCTTCCCCTGACCGGTGGATTTAAGAAAGATTGAGATCGCGTGGCGCACGGCCTGGATGAGGCTTCTGGGTCGGATGCTGCCAGGACCGCGGGAGACCGCTCTCCCGTCCGTGACGAATTCCGACTATCGCGTCCTATTCATCCGCTACGAGCGAATCGGCGACATGATCATGGCGACGTCACTCATTCGCAACATCGCGAGGGCGCTGCCGAGCGGAAAAGTGGATGTGATCGCGACGCCGACTACGGCGCCCGTGCTCCAGGGGAATCCACACGTCGGCAGAGTACTGGTGCTCAAGCGCAATTCTCTTCGCAGCTATGGCGATCTGATGAGGCAGCTGCGGCGCGAGCGTTATACGGTGATGGTGGACGGCAGGATCAACAATCCACCGATCTTCACCTCCACTCCACTTCTCATGTACGCGGGAGGGGCACACTTCCGGGTCGGGGCGGGTGGCGATAGGGAGCCGCGGATCTACAACGTGTGCGTGCCGGAATGGAATCGGGTCGATCACTACATCGAGGGCTCCAAGCAACTCGCCGTCCCGTTCGGCGTCGATCCCCAATCGGTCGATTGGCAACCGGAGATATTCCTGGCGGACGAAGAACGCGCCCGGGCGGAGCAACGGTGGAAGGAAGCGCGGGAACTGGTGACGCCGCCACCAGGAGCCACAACTGGCGTTACCAAACGGCTGCTCGTCAACCTCTCGGCGTCGGAGCCGAAGAGGCGCTGGCCCGACGGCAAATTCATTGTGACTCTCCAGGCAGCGCGCGCACGCGCGCCGAACATGCCGATCATCGTCATCGGTCTTCCCTCCGAGTGGGAGAGCGTGGCCAAGGTGGCGACCGAGGTAGGCGGGCTGCCGGTGGGAACCCCGGAACTGCGCGATGCATTTGCGCTGGTGGGAACGTCGGACATGGTCTTCACACCGGACACCAGCATCTCGCACGCGGCGTCGGCATTCCGGAAGCCGTCACTGGTATTGCTCAAACGCGACCACAAGCCATACGCGCCGTGGAACACGCCCGGGGAGATCATCGCCTGGGGCGAGGATCGGATTCATCAGCTGCCCCACGAGCGGGTGTCCGAGGCGCTGGACAAGCTGTTGGCGGATTTCGGGGGTTAACCGAGGCTCGTGCAGATCGTCTAACAAGGGTATGACTGTGTGAAGTCGTGCCCTCTCACCATTGGATTGCGGTACAACATGCTTCGGACTTCAAAACTGCGGTTGATACCCGTTGCGATGCTGGCATTCGCGATCCCGGGGTGTCTCTTCGCTCAACAATCGCATAGCCATACGGATACTGCAGCGGCCGCGTCACATGCGGCGCAAGGCTCGAACGACATGAGCGGTATGGACATGAGCGCGAGCGACGACTGGAAGATGGCTGCGATGGCGAAGCATATGGCCTACTCGAGTCCGCGACCGCTCACTGCCGCCGATTCAGCCCAGGCTGCTCACGTCATCAACGAGCTGCGGCAGGCGATCGCGAAGTATCGGGACGTAACCGTTGCAGAAGCGGATGGCTACAAGATGTTCGCGCCGCAGATCAAGAATCAGCCGCAGTACCATTTCACGAAGAAGTGGAACGCGATCCGGAATCAGTTTGGCTTCGATCCAGCAAGGCCGACCTCGCTTCTATATACAAGGGATTCGAAGGGGACGTTTCACCTGATCGGCGCGATGTACACGGCGTCCAAGGGCACGTCCGAAGAGGATCTCAACGAGCGCATTCCGCTGAGTGTCGCTCACTGGCACCGGCACGTGAACTGGTGCATTCCGCCGCGCTATCAGAAGGAGAGGTGGTCCGAAACCAGGAATGGCCGGCCGATCTTTGGCCCTCTTGGTGTCGCGACCAAGGAAGAGTGCAAGGATGTCGGAGGGCGCTTCATTCCGCAGGTGTTCGGGTGGATGCTGCACGCCAACACCTTCGCCGGTAACGACCTCAAATCCATCTGGCGCGACGACCACATGGATCACGATCATGGGATGATGGGCGACCCGAAAACCCCGGGCTAACTTCTGACGGCAATCGCACCCGCAATGTGGACGACTTGCCCGGTGCGGTAAATTGTACGGATGCCTCCACAATTCATCTATGTAATGAAGGACCTGCGCAAGGTCGTCCCGCCATCGCGGGAGATACTGCGCGGGATCTGGTTGTCTTTCTATCCCGGCGCCAAGATCGGCGTCCTCGGCGCCAACGGCGCGGGCAAATCGACGCTGCTCCGTATCATGGCCGGCGTCGATCACGACTTTCAGGGCGAAGCATGGCCGCATGAAGGAACGCGGATCGGGTATCTGTCGCAGGAGCCCCAGCTCGACGCGTCCAAGAACGTCAGGGAGAACGTCGAAGTCGCGGTGAAGCAGACGCGTGATCTCCTCCTCAAGTTCGAGCAGATCTCGAACAAGTTTGCCGAGCCGATGTCGGACGACGAAATGACGAAGTTGCTCGACCAACAGGCAAAGGTTCAGGAAAAGATCGATGCCGCGAACGCGTGGGAGCTGGACCGGAAGATCGAAATCGCGATGGATGCGCTCCGCCTTCCGCCGGCCGATGCGGATGTGAATACGCTCTCTGGCGGAGAGAAGCGTCGGGTGGCGCTATGCCGCACGCTGCTCGAGGAGCCGGACATGCTGCTCCTCGATGAACCTACCAACCATCTCGACGCGGAATCAGTTGCGTGGCTGGAGAGGTATCTCGCTGAATTTCCGGGAACCGTAGTGGCGGTGACCCACGACCGCTACTTCCTGGACAACGTGGCCGGCTGGATTCTCGAGCTGGATCGCGGGGCAGGAATTCCGTACGAGGGGAATTACAGCTCCTGGCTCGACCAAAAGCGTACCCGACTGGCAACGGAAGAGAAGCAGGCCTCGGCGCGGCAGAGATCATTGGAGCGCGAGCTCGAGTGGGTGCGTATGTCGCCGCGCGCTCGGCAGACCAAGAGCAAGGCGCGCATTCAGAAATACGAGGAGCTGGCGACGGCGGCCGAAGGCGAGAAGGTCATGCAGAACGAGATCGTGATTCCGCCGCCGGCGCGGCTTGGCAACGATGTCGTGATCGCCAAGGGATTGAAGAAGGCGTATGGCGACAACGTCCTGTTCGATGATCTCTCGTTCTCGTTGCCGCGTGGAGGCATCGTTGGAATTATTGGTCCGAATGGCGCCGGAAAAACCACGCTGTTCAGGATGATCGCCGGAAAGGAAAAGGCAGACGGTGGATCGCTGACGATCGGAGACACGGTGCAGCTAGCCTACCTGGATCAGACTCGCGAATTCAACGACGCGAACACCGTCTACAAGGAAGTGAGCGAGGGGAACGACGTCATCCAGGTCGGGAAGCGCGAGATGCAGGCGCGGGCGTATCTGGCGCAGTTCAATTTCAAGGGTCCGGATCAGCAGAAGAAGGTGAAAGATCTATCCGGTGGAGAGAGGAACAGGCTTCATCTGGCAAAGCTGCTTAAGTCTGGGGGAAATCTGCTGCTGCTCGACGAGCCGACGAACGACCTGGACGTCGATACGCTCCGCGCGCTCGAGGAGGCGCTGATTGGTTTCCCGGGGTGCGCGGTTGTCATCTCGCACGATCGCTGGTTCCTGGATCGCATCGCGACGCACATACTGGCGTTCGAGGGGAATTCGGAGACGGTGTGGTTCGAGGGTAGTTATCGCGACTACGCCGAGGACTTCAAGAAGCGGAAGGGAGCGGATGCGGACAGGCCGCATCGGATCGCTTACAGGAAGCTCGTGCACAAATAGTAGGCGATTCCGACTGGCTGCCCGCGACCGCCAGTCTTGCAAGGATCCCCCTCGTGCCACAGCATTTGATAGTCCCATTTGCGGAGTAATCATGCGGCCACTCGGTTGGATTGGCGTGCTTCTCGTCGTTGGCGGCATCACCGTCGTCGCGATGCGCGGAATACCGTATACGAAAAGCCATAACGAAGTCGAAGTGGGGCCTCTCAAGGTCACTTCGCAGGAACGCGGCATGGTGCCACCCATTGCCGGAATTGCCGCCATCGTAATTGGCGGCGTGTTGGTGTTCGCGGGTAGAAAGCAATCGGCGTAGTTAGTCGCCCCACCCGGCGGCCTCCGGCCGGATGGGGCAACTATCAACAAGCCAAGGAGCTAGGCTAGTCGCCGGTGTTGCTCTTCAGCAGGCGCTGGCGGTACGCCTCGCTCGCGTAAATCGCGACTTCGACGCGACGATTCTGCTGTCGGCCGGCATCCGTGTCGTTGGTCGTCACCGGCTCCGATTCTCCCTTGCCTGAGGCCGCGAGGCGGGTTCTCGCTACACCCTGCGACGCAAGGTAAGTGGCCGCTGAATTAGAGCGACGCTCCGAAAGACGCTGATTGTAGGAGGCATCGCCCACGTTGTCGGTGTGCCCGACGATCAGCAGCTGCGAATCGGGATACTTCTGTAGACTCGT
>JADGQV010000091.1 GCA_017881465.1 Gemmatimonadaceae bacterium | reverse complement strand
GCCATGTAGACTTTGTCGTGGTTCCGCCGGGCAGCCAGCAAAGCCCCTTCGTTCACCAGATTCGCGAGATCGGCTCCCGCCATTCCCGGTGTTCCGCGCGCGAGCGTCGTCACGTTTACATCATCGGCCATTGGCTTGTTGCGGGTGTGTACGCGCAGAATTCCCTCACGTCCGCGCAGGTCAGGCAAATCAACTACGATCTGCCGATCGAAGCGGCCGGGACGCATGAGCGCGGGATCGAGAACGTCAGGACGGTTAGTCGCGGCGATCAGGATAACACCCTCGTTCGACTCGAAGCCATCCATCTCGACCAGCAGCTGATTGAGAGTCTGTTCGCGCTCGTCGTGACCGCCGCCCACGCCTGCGCCACGATGGCGGCCCACGGCGTCGATCTCGTCGATGAAGATGATGCACGGGGCGTGCGCCTTGCCCTGCTCGAACAGATCGCGCACTCGACTGGCGCCGACTCCCACGAACATCTCCACGAAGTCGGAGCCCGACATCGAGAAGAAAGGACGGGCGGCTTCACCAGCAACGGCGCGGGCGAGGAGCGTCTTGCCGGTTCCTGGAGGACCGACCAGCAGCGCACCCTTCGGCAGACGTCCGCCAAGCTTGGTGAACTTCTGCGGATCCTTCAGAAACTCAATGATCTCCTGGAGCTCGATCTTGGCCTCGTCCGCGCCGGCGACGTCATCGAACGTCACCTTGGGCGTGTCGCCGGTGAGCAGCTTGGCCTTGGATTTTCCGAAGCTGAATGCCTTTGCTCCCCCGGCCTGCATCGAGCGAAACAGGAAGAACCAGATTCCGAAGATGAGGAGGTACGGGAAGAGGCTGATCAGGATGGTCGTGAACGAAGGGCGAGCGTCCTCGGCCTGAATCTGCACGTTGTGCTCGCGGAGACGCGCGACTTCGTCGCTCGAATTCTCCGTCGGCAGAAGAACCTTGAACTTCGAGACGAGACGTCCCTTCACCGGAACCTTCTGCTTGAACTCTCCCGTCAGCAGTCGACCGGCCTGGATAGTGACCTTGTCGATGTTGTTCGTCTGCAGCTCGTGATCGTACAGCGGAGTATAGGGAATCTCGGGCGCCGCCTCGGCGCCCTTCCCCGAAAACTGGATGATCGCGATGGGCACCAATATGACGAAAACCCAGAACGAGAGTTGCTTCGAAACCTTGCTCCAGTTCGTCGGCTTCTTGGGATTCTTGTTAGGCATTTGTATAGGCATTACTGCAAGCTCGCTATGTACGGCAAATGGCGGAAGTTCTCCGCGTGATCCAACCCATATCCAACCAGAAACTCGTTCGGCGCATCAAAACCAACGAACTTCGCGTCGTACTTCAACCCTTCCGCGATCCGCTTGTGGAGCAGTGCGCAGATCTCCAATGATCTCGGATTCCGCTCCTTTAGTATAGACATCAGACGATTCAATGTACCGCCGGAATCGACGATGTCTTCGACTAAAAGGATGTCTTTCCCTTCCAGCTCCGTTTCCGGATCGTACACCAGATTGACTGTACCGCTCGACACTGTCCCATCTCCATAACTGGCCGCAACGAGAAAATCGACCTGAAGCGGACGAGTGATTTGCCGAACGAGGTCACTCAGAAATATGAAGCTTCCTTTGAGCAAACCCAGCACCAGAAGATCGCCGTCCGGATAGACTCCGGTGATCTCTCTGCCGAGCTCGGTGACTCGCCTCGCGATCGCGGCCTCGTCGAACGCGATCCGCTTGACAGCTCTTCCGGAAAGGCGCGGATCGGCTTTGACTCCGAGCGGTCTGACGGTGCTGCTCATGCCCGGGCCTCCGGTCTCACCGACCGCCAGCGGCGCAGCAGCATGTGATCGCGCCGCATGACGATTTCGATCCCTCCGGAGAGCTGAATCGCCCCTCCCGTTGCTCCCTTAATAGTAAACTCCGCGGCCCGTTGGGTTCCTCGACGGTCCATTACCACGCTCGCGCGTGCCGCCAGGGCGGGCCAAAGAACTCTGAGGGAGTCGGCGTCGTAGCCCTTGAGGCTCGAGCGGTTGATGCGGAGCGCGCCATCCTCCTCCGCCTCGGCGCCGACGCGGCCGGCGAGATCTTCGAGCGACCGCCGCCAGTCCGCGGCTTCCCGGGCCAACAAGAGCAGCTCGTCCGAAAATCTGGGATTCTGCTTCATGATCGAGGGCAGAATGTCGAGCCGGATGCGATTCCGCAGATGCTTGCGGTCGCAGTTGGATGGATCCTGGACGAAGGACACATTGTTCTGATGAGCGTAGCTCGCCAGCGTGGCTCGGCTGATGTTCAGAAACGGCCGGACGATTTCGGATTCCGCGTACAGGCCGGCGAGTCCGCGAGGGCCGGCATCACGCAGGATGCGCATGAAGACGGTCTCGACCTGGTCGTCGAGGTTGTGCGCGGTCACGACGTTAGCCTCGCGCTTCGATGCGACCTGCTGGAGGAACTGCCAGCGGCCGCGACGCCATTCCTCCTCTCGCGTGCCGATGGTTGATGCGCGGCCGGTGACGCAAACGAATCCGGAGCGGAAAGCCTGGCGCACGACGAGGGCTGCCGCGCGTCCCGCTGCTTTGCCCGTGCCGTGATCGAAGGTGGCGACCATGACCTTCTTGCGCGCGCGCGCGGAAAGCCGGGAGGCCGCCGCGGTGAGCAGCACCATCGAGTCGAGGCCTCCCGAGACGGCGAGAACCGCTGGTCCGCCGTTCCCAAGCGCCGCCTCGACAGCGCGCTCCACTTCGGATACTTCAACCCGGGCGTACGCCATGATACTTTTAATCTACCTAATTCACGGGGGAGTTTCGCTTGGAAACGCACGGCCCGCTGGGCACGCTGTGGGTGTCGTTCGGCCTCATCGCGTTCTACCTAGCGCTGATCTGGCTGAACTCATTGCTCGGCATGTTTCTCACCCCGTTGTTCATGATTCCGGGGACGTGGCTCCTCGATTGGCGCAAGCGGAGAAAAGGCGAGCTGAAAGAGGACTCCGAGACGTAACGCTACCAGGGATAGAGCGCCTGGTAGTAGGCGCGATTGCGCAGAACCGTGCGCACGTAGTCACGCGTCTCGACGAAGGGGATGCGTTCCGTGAATACCTCCGGATCGGCGGCCCCTGCTTTGCTCGACCATTTTTCCACACGCGACTCGCCCGCGTTATAGGCAGCAAGGACCTTCACCACCTCTGGATATCTGTGCGCCAGACCACTCAGGTGAGCGGTCCCAAGCTTGATGTTGGTGGCGGGCTGATAGAGGAGATCCGGATCCCACGGACCGATTCCTTTCGTGTCCGCGACTGCTTTTCCGACCGCCGGCATTAGCTGCATGAGTCCTCTCGCACCGGCGGGCGAGGTGGCCAGCGGATTGAAGTTCGATTCCTGCCGGATCAGCGCCGCTACGAGAACCGGATCCAGGCCGTTCTCCTTGCTGCTGGAGATCAGAGTCTGGCGTTCCAGCACCGGAAAATAGAGCCGGTAATTCTCCGGACTGCGTCCGATCTCGTCGATGGCGCGGCGGCCGAGCGCGATCGAGCGGGATGCCTGATCGGATCCGGCGAGTGCGTGGGCCGTGGCGATCATGCGGGTTGGATTCCCCAGAGCATCACGGAACAGTCTGTCATTCTCGAATCCGGCTTCCACATCCATTCCGACATCCTTGAGCGCCACGATGCGGTTCATTGCCGTATCGATTGCCGGAACTCTGGCGTAGTTCGCCGGTGAACGGTCCGGCGCGACGAGCGTCGTGTCGAGCCGCTTGGCAGCCACAACCGCATAGTAGCTGAGAGGCTCCTTGGCGACTATCGACCGCCATCTCGCCTTGCTGCGCGTCTTGTCGCCAAGTGCGGAGTAAGAGCGTCCAGCCCAATAGGAGGCGGCCAGCGCTTCGGTGCTGTTGGAGTCGCGCGCAACGAGCGAGTCGAATTCCGCGGCGGCGTTTTTTCTGTCTCCCTGTATATAAGCAATCATGCCCGCGCGAAAGCGGGCACTGGTGGCGTGGCGGCCGGTGGGAAAGCGCTTGAGCAGCGCCGTAAGCGTCTGCCGCGCGTCCTGGTCGCGATTGTCGTCGGTGGCGAGGTCGGCGAGAAGGAGCAGTGCCGACGCCGCGCTCGTGTCCTTAGGATACGCGGTGGTGATTGCGCGGAGCGTTGACCGGCCAACCTCCGTGTTGCCAAGAGCGATCTGCGCTCTCGCCCGCTGGTATTGCGCCGCGGCGGCGAGCTTGGGCGGAGCTCGTACTTTCGCGAGCTGAGCGGCGGCGTCTGCGTACCGTCTCAAGCGGTAAAGCACCGAGCCGTAGCCAACGTTGTCATCCACATCGCCGAGTCCGGCGCCGAGCGCCTTTGCGTAAGCAGTGGCGGCGCGATCAGGCAGTCCCGATTTGTTCGCCGCGCGCGCGATGACGAGCTCCTCGGACGGTGTGGTGGTGGTGAAGACCTTGTCGAAAAGATCGATGGCTTCGCGCGTATCCGCCGAGTTGTTCGAGTTGGAGATGTAGGACAGCAGCTCGCCGCGCGCGGCCGTCCTGGACGCGTCGTCGGCCGGGGGATTGATGCGAAGCCGCAAAGCGTCCAGCCGCTGGCCGAGCGCGTTGTAGGCGCGTATGGCACCCGCGAAATCGCGGGTCCGCTCCCGTGCGATCGCATCGGTCACTCGGATGCGATCTCGCGCTACGTCCGTTCGTACCTTTGCGTAATACGCTGCTCTCGCGGAGCTGTCGCCGGCGACACCGGCTGCCCGCAGGTATAGCCAATCGGAAAGCTGCGGCAGCTTCTGCCCCGCTTGCTCGTACGCGGAGCGCGCGGCATCGAGACTGTCAGCGCGATCGAGCTCCCGGGCGCGCAATACGAGTGCCCGGTCCTCCACGGAAAGCACGTGCTGTGTGGTGTCACCCGCCAGGACGGCGGCCGAATCTTTCTGGCTCGGTTTTGGATTTTGACAGGCTGTCGACGAAAGGACGAGCGCGACGAGCGGGAGTATGATCGAGGCTAGCGCCAACGTGTGTGATCTCCATCAAGGATTTTATTCGCTTCCTCGGGTCCCCAGCTGCCTGCCGGATACGTAGGAAGTGTTGTTGCGGGATGGCTGTCCCAATACTCGAGCAACGGGTCGATGATGGACCACGCCGTCTCGACTTCGTCGCTGCGCGTGAACAAGGTGGGATCGCCGATCATGCAATCGAGCAGCAGTGTCTCGTACGCCGGGTGCGCATCGTTTCCGAACGCCTCGGCGTACGTGAAGTCCATGTCCACCGGGGTAATCTCGAGGCCCGGTATGAGCTCGTGCATCGCGCCGGGAGTCTTCACCTGAAAACGCAGGGAGATGCCCTCGTCGGGCTGAACGCGCAGCGTCAGAACGCTGGGCGACATCTCCTCGACCGCCTTCTGACCGAATAGCAGGAGCGGCGGCGAGCGGAACTGGATCGCGATCTCGGAGATCCGGCGTGCCATTCTCTTTCCGGATCGCAGGTAGAACGGGACTCCCTTCCACCGCCAGTTGTCGATCGAGATCCGCATGGCGGCGAAGGTCGGCGTGAGGGAATCCGGCGACACGTCCGGCTCGCTCCGAAATCCCGGAACCGTTTTGCCTTCGAGTGTGCCAGTGTCGTATTGCGCGCGCACCACGGGCGGCTCGCAGTCGCCATGAATGAGAGGGCGCACCGAGTGAAGGACTTTCACTTTCTCGTCGCGAACCGCGTCTGCGGTGAACGAGCTGGGCGGCTCCATTGCGGCGAGCGTGAGAAGCTGCAGCAGGTGGTTCTGGAACATGTCCCGCAGCACGCCCGCCTCCTCGTAGTACTTGCCCCGTCCTTCCACCCCGACCGACTCCGCCGCCGTGATCTGCACGTGCGAGATGTAGTGCCGGTTCCACAGCGGCTCGAAGATGGAGTTCGCGAAGCGGAACACGAGGATGTTCTGGACGCTTTCCTTACCGAGGTAGTGATCGATGCGGTAGATCTGGTGCTCGCCAAACTCATCGAGCACGAGCCGGTTGAGCGCCATCGCCGACGCGAGGCTGCGGCCGAACGGCTTCTCGATAACGATGCGGGCCCACGGCCGCTCGTCATACGAATGCGTGCGCGAGGCGAGGTGGCTCGCGCACAGGTGCTTGAGAGTCGTCTCGAACACGCTCGGCGGAATCGCCAGATAGAACAGCCGGTTCCGATCCTGCCTGGGCGAGCGCGACTCGATTTCCGTGAGCCGCTTCTCGATGTTCACGTAGGCGTCGTCCTTCGAGAAATCTCCGCCCGCGTAGAACGTCCGCTCGCAGAGCCACTGCCAGACGTCGTCGTTGACCTTGTGAATCTCGTCGGAGTTGGTCATCGCTTCGCGCATCAAGGCGCGATACCCCTCGTCGGTATTCTGATCGCGCGCCACCCCGAGCAGGGCGAAGTTGTCCGGCAGGAGCTTCTGCTCCGCCAGATAGTAGATCGCCGAAATGAGCTTGCGCTTGGTGAGGTCGCCCGCGCCGCCGAAGATCACCATCGTGCATGTGTCCGCCTTCTCACGGCTTCCCGGCGGCCTCGGTGCTCGCATGAGCGGGACCGCGCTCGGAGTCTTCACGACTTCTTTACCGCGTGGCCACCGAATTCGTTGCGCAGAGCGGCGATCACCTTTGCCGAGAACGAATCGGCTTGCCGCGACCGGAGCCGCGTGAGCAATGAGAGCGTGATAACGGGCGCCGGGACGTCCAGATCGATCGCTTCCTGCACCGTCCAGCGTCCCTCGCCCGAATCTTCGACATATCCGCGTAGATCACTCAGCTCGCCATCCTTCTCGAACGCTGTCTCCGCCAGCTCATTGAGCCATGAGCGCACGACGCTGCCGCGATTCCAAACCGCGGCGATCTTGTGGAGGTCCAGCTTGAAGGCCCTCGACGCGTGGAGAATCTCATAGCCTTCCGCGTAAGCCTGGAGCATTCCGTACTCGATCCCGTTGTGAATCATCTTCACGTAGTGCCCGGCGCCCGGCGGTCCCATGTGAGCGTATCCGTCGCGCGGAGCGAGAGTCTTGAAGATCGGCTCGCACAGCTTGAACGCCTCCGGTGATGCGCCGATCATGAGGCAGTATCCGTTCGCGAGGCCCCAGATGCCTCCACTCGTTCCCGAATCGACGAAGTGAATTCCCTTAGCCTGGAGGTCGGCCGCTCTCCGCATCGTGTCGTGGAAGTTCGAGTTGCCGCCATCGATGATCACGTCGCCTTTCGACAGCCCTGGCAACAGCGAGGCGATCGTATCATCTACCGGTTTCCCCGAGGGCACCATGATCCACGCGATGCGCGGACTCTTCAGCTTGCTCGTGATCTCGGTGGGCGTGTTGGCGGGCGTGGCTCCCAACGACACGTACTTCTGCACCGCCTCCGCGCTGCGATCGAAGACCACTACCTCGTGCCCGCCTTTCATCAAACGCTCCGACATGTTGCCGCCCATTCGGCCGAGTCCGATCATCGCCAAGCGCATTGCCTATGCTCCGGGAATTTTCAAGTGGAGAAAACGCTCCAGGTCGGAGCGAAGCTGTGTCGCTGATGTGAAGTGAACCACGTTCATGCCAAGGGTGCTGGCCGAAATGAGATTCTGCTGCCGGTCGTCGATGAAGAGTGAGGTTGCGGCCTCCGCATGAGCGATGCCCAGGCCGCGGTTGTAAAATCCGCGCATCGGCTTGCGGACCCCGAGCCAGCAGGACGACAGGAATGCCTCGAAGATCTGCGAGATTCCGAACTTCTCGATACGATAAGTATTGAGCTCTTCGGATTCGTTGTTGAGGGTCATCAGCGTGTATCCGGCCTGGTGAGCCAGCGTGCGCGCGATGCTGATCGTCGCTTCGTCGGGGATGCTCTGCGAGTACATGAACTCGATGAACTCCTCACGTGAGAACTTCCTCGGGGTATGAAACACCGCGATCTCGAGATACTCATCGATTGTGATCCTTCCCTCTTCCCACTCTCCGATCACTTCCTTGTGGCGCCACTCAAAATCTTCCGCGTTCAGATCGAATTGAGCCACGGCTCGCTCTCGCTGCTCATGGTCCCAGCCATTCGAACCGAGCACTCCGCCGATGTCGAAGAAAATGTGCCTGATTTCCGTCACGCGATGAGCACCGCCCGCGCCGGCGCGCCGTCGCAGCCCTCGATGCGGAGTGGGAAGCAGATGAACTGGTACTCTCCGGGTGGTGGAGCCGACAGGTCTAGACCTTCCACTATCACCACCGAGTTCTCGAAGAGCGTGCGATGCGTGCGATGGTGGCCGGAGTGGAATTGCTCGACGGACAGGTAGTCGATTCCCACCAGCTCTACGCCCTTGTCGACCAGGTACTGCGCGCCATCGGGAGCCAGGTACGTGTAGTCCTTGACGAACTCCTTCCGCGAGAGGAGCGCGGAGTTGCGAGTGCGAAGGAGGATTCGCTTGTGATCCTTGATGTCGTGTTCGCGCAGCTCCGCGGCGCCGACCGAGCGAACGTCGTCGCTGAAGCCAACCAGCAATGCGGGCCCGATCAAACGATCGAGCGGGATCTTGTCGACTGGTTGGCCGTCGTCGAAGAAGTGACGGGAGGCATCGACGTGCGTGCCGGTGTGGGAGCCGAATCGTATCGTCGACACATTCGCGCTGGCGCCCTTCGCCATTGCCTGTTGCAGGGCGATATCGATCTCGGGGTTCCCCGGATACACCAGTCCGCCCGACCGGATTGGTACCGAGATGTCGTAGATGCGGCTCACGGCCGAATGCGAAGCAACTGTCGTGCGCGGCTTATGATGGAAGGCTCGTCGACTCGCTCGCGCTGAGTATGAAGCGCGGAATCGACGCTTCGAAGGGCGTTCCGTCCTGCCGGAGAAGCCCGTAGTGCCCCTCCATCCAGCCCTCTCCCGACTTCAGAATGCAGAAGCTCTGGTACTCGTGGAGCGCCCCCGGCATAATCGTCGGCTGCTCGCCGACCACGCCTTCGCCGATCACTTCGGTGTCCACTCCCTCCCCGACCGAGTCGTGAATCAGCCAGCGGCGCGTCAGGAGCTGCGCCGCCATCGTCCCGACGTTCTCGATGCGCACGAAATAGGCGAACACGTAATGGCTCTGCGATGGCTCCGAGTGATCGCGGAGATAGACGGGTCGCACCGTGACGCGAATCCCGTCTGTCTCCCGGTAGAAGAAGCTCCGGGCGGTCATACCTCAAGTTAGTCGTTCAGTCGGAGGAGGCGCCACGTTTGTGCGGAAAGACAACGGGGTGCCGGCTCAGCCGGCACCCCGTTAAAGCAGGAACTTCTTAGTGATGCCAGCTACCAGATCACGGGCCTGACGGAATCCGGCCGAACCATTGGATCACCCGGTTTACACCCGAACGCAGCAGCGAACTGCGGCATGTTCGACACCGGGCCGTTTGTTCTCCACTGCCCCGGAGAGTGCGGATCAGTGTTGATTCTGACGCGCTGCGCCTCCGGGTTAATGTTCTGCCTCCAGATCTGCGCCCACGCCATGAAGAAGCGTTGCTCGGGAGTAAACCCATCGATGAGGGGCGGCCTCCCCTTCGCGGCCAAGGCCTTCTCCAGGGCCGCGTATGAGATCGAGAGACCTCCAAGATCGGCCAGATTTTCGCCGAGTGTGAGCTTTCCATTCACGTGAACACTGTCCAGCACCGTATAGGAATCGAACTGCGACGCCACGAGCCCGGTGCCGCGCTTGAACTTCTCGAGATCCGACGCGCCCCACCAGTTGCGGAGATTGCCCTGCGCGTCGAACTGCGAACCCTGGTCGTCGAAGCCGTGAGTCATCTCGTGTCCGATGACTGCCCCCATTCCGCCATAGTTCACCGCGTCATCCGCCTTCGGATCGAAGAACGGCGGCTGCATGATGCCGGCCGGGAACACGATCTCGTTCATAGACGGGTTGTA
>JADGQV010000190.1 GCA_017881465.1 Gemmatimonadaceae bacterium | reverse complement strand
GGTTTCTGCTATCGAAGCGTCGGCTGGATCAGCCTGCGCCAAATGGAGTAGCCGCGTGCGTTCATGTGCAATCCGTCCGCGACAAATAACTCGCGCCTCACCTGACCGGACGCGTCGAGCATCGGTGTGAAAACGTCGACGTATTGAAGCTTCTTGTCTGTGCCCACGTAATCCTGAATCAGTCGATTCGTTGCGCGGATGCTGTCCGTCATGCTCCATCTGGCAATGCTCGGCTTGATCGACACGAATACAAGTCGCGTGGCCGGAAGCTTTGCGTGCACGATCGAGACAAAGGTCTGAAAATCCTGCAGCACCTGCTCCGGTGTTCGTCCCTCGGCCAGATCGTTTTCTCCCGAATAGAGAACTATGAGCGGGGGCTTGTACGGCAGGATGATGCGATCGACAGATTGCACGTTGTCGTAGAGCGTAGATCCACCGATCCCGCGGTTGAGCACCGGAACGTAGCCGAAGTCCTTGTTGAGCGTCTGCCACATGGCGATCGATGAGCTGCCCGCGAACACGATCGACCCCGCTACAGGGAAGTGGCTCCGATCAGCCGCCTCGAAGCGCTCGATATCGGACACCCACCGAACGGGCTCGCTAACCGCAGTCTGACAAACGACTTTTGGTGCGCAAACGAGCGCAGCAAGGGCGATCAGCGAACCGGATGTTCGACGCATGCTTTGGGTCTCCAGGCCAGCAACAAAAGGAAGTTGGGCTCAAAAACTCGCCTATATTGACAAATCCTCGCCAGTGTTGAATTTTCAGCAAGGTTGATTTGTCAACATACCAACTGAGTCAGCCTTTCCCGGCCCTCAGGCGATCTACCCATGGCTGCTACGCTGATGCCCAACAAATCCGATGCAACATCGAGCTCCCCCCCCGCCCCCGCCGGACTCTCCCGGCGGGAGACACAGGTGATGGACATCCTCCACCGGCGCACCGGCGCGACCGTGGCCGAGATCATGGCCGACCTCCCCGATCCGCCGACGTATTCCGCGGTGCGCTCAGTGCTCCGCATCCTCAGCGAGAAGGAGCTGATCAAGCACCGCGAGGATGGGCCGCGCTACATGTACTATCCGGCCAAACCGACTGAGACCGCGCGCGAAGACATCCTCGCGCACGTCGTCCGCACCTACTTCGGCGACTCTCCGGAACAGGCTGTAACCGCACTCCTCCAGATGTCGGACGTCGATCTCAGCGACGCCGAGATCAAGCGGCTCCGCAACACCATTCGCCGCGCGCGGCAGAGCGGGAGATAGCGCCAATGATCTCGACAACCTTCTCGCGAGCTTGGGCTGTCTTCCTCGGTGCCGCGTTTATTGTCGCAACCACCGCCTGTCGACCCAAGCCGGCGCCCGTGGAAGAGCTCTACACCACTCGCATGCTGGGACTCAGCTATCTCCAGCGAAACCAATTGCCGGAAGCTGAATCCGAGTTCAAGAAGCTCACCAAACTCGCGCCCGACGATCCCCTCGGCTACGCGAACCTTGGACTCACCTACCTGCAAGGCGGCCGCTACGCCGACGCAGAGAAGGAATTGCGGCGTGCCCGCCAGCTGGACCCGGCGAGCACGGAGGTGGGCCTCGCGCTTGCCAGGCTCTACTCGCTTACGGGACGTTCGTCTGACGCACGCGCGATGCTCGAGCGGCTCCGCCGCGACACTACCGGCAATGCTCACGTGTTGTACGCGCTCGCCGAGTTCGAAGCTCAGCAACCCGATAGCGCTTCGGCCCGCAGGTACGAAGACCGGCTGAGGGACGTGCTTGCGGTCGCGCCAGCGAATCTCGCCGCGCGACTGAAGCTCGTGGATGCGCTCGCGCGGCGCGGCGAAGCTGACAGCGCTGTTCGGCACCTCGAGGAAGTGCGGCGGATACCCCCCGAGCCTCCAAAGGAGGCAAGGACGTATCTGGACAGCTCGATTCAGCTGCTACGTGCGGGAAAGCTCGTGCAGTCGCGGACGACGCTCGACCGCTTCTTCGGTCTAATGGAGGTCACGGCGCCGTATCAGGCGTCGCTGGACGACGTGAAATGGACGGAAGGTCCGATCCCTGGGCGCGCTGTCCTTAGCTTTGCGCCGAAGTCCTTCATCTCGATCAGCGGAGTTCGAGAGCGAGCGACGGTCGACCTGGCAAAATTGACGGATGTGACCGACGACGCAGGTCTCGCAAGCGCGGCGACCCATGCCGGAGCTGGCGCTGCCCCAGAGCGACAGGACGGGCCGACCGCCCTTGCCGCTGGCGATGTCGACGGCGACGGCACGGATGACCTATTCGTCTCGACGTGGTCGCCGGCACTGCGGAGATCCGTCGCACATCTGTATCGTGTTCAGGGCGGATTCGTCCGAGACGTTACCGAGCGCTCAGGCATCTCCCTTCCGCAAGGCGCCGCGTACGCAACCTTCGCGGACTACGACAACGATGGCTGGCTGGACCTCTTCGTCATCGGTGGTGAGGGACGCGGTCACCTGTTCCGCAACCGCGGCAACGGGACTTTTGTGGAGGTGACGGCGAAGGCCGGAATTGGTGACGTCAAGGGAGCGCGCAAAGCGCTCTTCGTCGACCTCGATCACGACGGCGACCTGGACCTCCTTCTCGTTGGAAACGGTCAGCGCACCGTGTACCGCAACAATCTCGACGGGACGTTCACGGAGGCAACAGCAAGCTTCGGTCTCGCCGGCGGTGGGGACGCAAGCGACGCCGTCTTCGGCGACTTCGACGGCGACGGACGCATCGACGTCTTCGTCGCGAACGAGCATGGCAGCGACGCCCTCTTGCACAATGGAGGCGCGCAACGCTTCAGCGACGTAACCGCGACGAGTGGACTGGCGAGCAGCGGCGAGTCGGGGGCCGCGGCAGTGGGTGATTATAACAACGACGGATTCCTCGATCTCTTCGTCGCGAGCGCGAATGGTGGCGAGCCGGCGCTCTGGCTGAACAAAGGAAACGGCACTTTCACTCGCGACCGCCGCTCGAGTGCCGCATTGCAGGCGCTCCGCTCTACGGCGGGATTGGCAGCGACCTTCGTGGACTACGACAACGACGGCTGGCTCGACCTCGTGGTGGTGGGGAGGGGCACGTCCAAGAACGGCAAGCGTGCTCCTGGCGTGTTTCTCTTTCGGAACGACGGCACGGGTAGGTTTCTCGATCGGTCGAGCTTGGTTCCGGCTCCTGTGCGGGCGGCCGGAGCATCTGCGATCGCCGTCTCCGACGTCGATGACGATGGCGACGAAGATCTATTCCTGATCGATGGCTCCGGCGCGCCGCGATTACTGCGCAACGATTTCGGCAACAGCAACCTCGCCGTTAACGTGGAGCTCAAGGGCCTCCGCGGCGGAAGCGGCAAGAATAACGCGTTCGGCATCGGTG
>JADGQV010000030.1 GCA_017881465.1 Gemmatimonadaceae bacterium | reverse complement strand
CCAATGATCGGATCAAAACCGATCTTCCAGCCGGTGCCTGGAATCGTTATGGAGTTGTCGAGCAGCTTCGCCAGCATGCGCACACGCTTGATCCGGCTCGCGGGATCTTCGCCGAGAATGCCCTGCCCCGCGGGAACGACAAGCCGTGGGTTCGTCCTGCTCACCGCGACACCTTCGCCTCGAGCGCCGACATTCGCGTCGGTCCGGGATAAGGTTTGTCGCCCTTGATGGCGCCCCACAGAATGCGATTGAAGAGGTCGTCGTTCGACATGTCTTCCTTCTCCAGCACCAGCTTCTTCGAAGCCTCGGCCAACGCCCCACGCGGTGGGTTCTTCTCGTCGAGCGGCACGACTGACTTGAGTGCAACATATGGGGTAAGATCCGGCGCGGTTTCCCAAATCTCCCGCAGCGGACGTCCATAGTGATCGAATTGCGACATTCGTCCCAGGCCGAGAATGTCCTCGATCGTTGCCAGGACATCCGTGGTATTGGCGAACCGGTGGACAACCTTCCCCCTGTTGTACGCTGAGATCACGAGCATCGGAGATCGATGCGAATCGACGTGATCCGGGCCGTCCTGCGCGTCGTCCTCGAGCACGAACACCACTGTGCTCTTCCAGAACGGGCTCTTCGTCAGAGCCTCGATGATTCTTCCCAGCGCCAAGTCGTTGTCCGCCATGTAGGCCCGCGGTGTTGGCTTGCCGGCCTGAGCACCAGACGTATGGTCGTTCGGAAGGGCGAGTATCTCGAGCGCCGGCATCTTCCCCGCTCGCGCGAATTCCTGAAACTCCTTGAGCCAAACGTCGGCGCGTGCCTGATCGGGAATGTCCAGGTTCCATCCCGAATACGCGGGGTTTGTGTGGCCGATCAAGGCGCGTTTTGTTGCCGCGGTGGATACGGGTGTGCCCGCCCCAGGCGGTTCGTCCGATTCGTTGACGAACTCGCCGTAATCCCTGTAAGTAATCCCTGCACGCTCGGCGAGATTCCACAGGTACCCGCTGGATGGCTCCGACACATCGTCATCCGGCACCGTGCCACGATTAAGCCCCTGATAATCGTAGCTCCGTCCCCGCCCCGAATAATTGCTGGCTATTGTCTTCTCCGCGTAATCAGTCACGTAGGCCGCCATCGACCAGTTGTGTCCGTCGGGGCTGACTTCGGCGTTTACGAAGAAGCGATCGAAGATCCCGAACCGCTCCGCGAGAGCGTGATGGTTTGGCGAGACGCTGCGCGGAAAGAAAACGAGCGCTGAATCCCCGTCTGCCTGACTAAGATCGCCGAAAACCTGATCGTAGGTCCGGTTCTCCTTGATGATGTAGATGACGTGCTCGAATGGTGGATACCTTTTCTGCTGCTGAGCGACGTTCCATCCATTCGCTGAAGCAACCCGATTGGAGAATCCCTCCAGCTCTCCACGGCTTACTCCTGCCGCGGGGACGACCGTCAGCGTTCCGTTGATCTGCCCGAGCGTATAGTCCCGGGTGTGAGGCGGCCTTGGCTGGCCTGGCTGCCAGTGTTTGACGTTAGGTCCAATTCCCCGACCTTTGCCATTGACCACAATGATGTCGCCCCCATCCGCAAGAACCGCCGACGGATACCACCCCACCGGAATTCTTCCCGCCAATGCATCCTTCCCGGTCGCTGCTGAAACTCCCGATGTCGATGGCGAGAGATCGAAGAGCGCAACGGCATTGTTGTCGGCCTCTGCTACAAACAAGCGCCTACCGTTCGCCGAGAGTGCCAGCGCGTTTGGTGTGCTGCCCTCGCCGGTCGCCGCCGGCGAAGCATCGTTGAGCGTGGCGACGACACGCTGACTGCGAGTGTCGATGACGCTCACCCTGTCCGTGCTTCCCGACGCGGCAAAGAGTCGCGATCCGTCGGTGCTGAGCAACAACGCCGACGGATGCCTCGCCACCCGGATTCGTTTTCCCTCTTCCAGCGTTCCGCTCGCCCGCGCCGGAAAGGCCGACACCGTCCACCCGCCCCACGCGGAGACGTACACGGTTCCGTCGGGCCCGGCGACGACTCCATACGGATACTGTTCGGTCGCTAGCCTTTGCACGACACGCCGCGCGGCGAGGTCCACCACCGCCAGCGAATCGCCGAGGTTCTCCGCGGCATAAAGTGTCCGCCCATCGCCAGAGATCGCGATTCCGGCAGGATAACGCGTCCCGCTCTTCCCTTTCTGCTTCACCGCCAACGCGATGGAATCCGCGAGTGTCGCCTGTCCGCTGTGCCAGTCGAACCTATAGATGACATCCTCGTTCCCGCCCGACACGTACAACGATTTTCCGTCCGGACTGAACGTGATGCCGAGAAACACGGCGGGAAGGGGAATTGTTTGGAGTACCCGTCCGGACGCCCTGTCGACGACCTGGATGCCCTGCTCTCTCCAGCCGTTGAGCAGCACGATCACGCGATCCTTTTCAGGCGAGAGCGTCATCGCCAGCGGCATCGAGCCCAGATCGTACGAGACTCCGGCAGGATCGAGTCGAGCCCCGGTCGGAAGACGCCGTGCTCCCGATGGATCCTGTGCCGAGATGGCCGCTTCAACTTGTGGAGAAGGTGAGCCGCACGCGCTCGCGATGAGCGTGAGCGCGAATAGACGGGTGAGTGTCGCGTTCATCCGGCATAAGATGGCATTGACACCCGATTCTGCCAGTCTGATACTCCGCCAATGCCTAGCACTCTGGTAAAGCCTCGGATCGTCCCGGCGACAGAAAAAGACGTCCCGCTCATTCGTGAGCTCATCCTGGAACTCGCCGAGTACGAACGCGCACTTCCGGGTGAGGCGCCAGTTACGGAAAAAGATCTGGCCAAGACCCTGTTCGGCAAGCAACCGGCCGCCGAAGTCCTGATTGCTTACCTCGGCGACGAGCCCGCTGGCTTCGCCCTTTTCTTCCATAACTATTCGACCTGGCTCGGTAAGCGCGGAATCTTTCTGGAAGATCTTTTCGTCCGACCCCGCGCGCGGAAGCACGGCATTGGCTTTGCCCTGTTGCGAGAGCTCGCGCGCATTGCCCTTGAGCGCGATTGCGGCCGCATGGACTGGTCGGTGCTCAACTGGAACGAGCTGGCGATCTCATTCTATAAACGGATCGGCGCGAAACCCATGGACGACTGGACGACATTCCGGCTCACCGGCGACGCACTCGCCCACGTAGCCGGCGCGGAGAAATGATCTACGGTCGTAGACCGCGGCAGGTGCTCGTTGTCTGGGGCGTGTCGTTGGGGGCAATTGCCCTGATCTACTGGCTCGAGTACAGCGCGCCCGCGCTGCACGAGCTGCTGCTGCCCTTTTACTGGATCATACTTGCGCTTGCGTTCTATCTCACCTGGCGGTGGCTTCGCGCGCGGTCGCGCAAGGATCGAAGAGACCAGGATCGCAGGCACGCCGACCGCCGCGACGAGAACGACACTACTTCGTCCTGAGTATCGATAGAGCGAAACCGGCCGGCAACTACCTACTGGGTGCCACACGGCGCTTGCGGTCCGACGCTGGAATCTCAGATCCTCGGGTCAGATCCTTGGGATTCGTCGCGATCCCCGGATTTTGAAACACGAGATGCCAGCCCCAGCCCGTATCCAGTCCGGCTCTTCGTGGCCTCCCCGACGTCGGCAACCTCGCAGACTTGCTCGACGAAGATTTGCGTCAGCTCGTCGACCCTGTCGTGAACGAGCATGTCGCTGGCGCGCGAGATGGTAGCCGCACGATGCGTGACATCGTCGATCGCCGCGCGCACAGTCGACGCGCCCTCTAGCGCGAGCATCCGCGAAATCGCAGCCGATGGAGCGAGCTCTCCGACTAGGCATTGCACGAGAATTGCCCGAATCGCCAGCGGTTGCAGGCCGTCTGTGAGACGAGTGATGGCTTCCGCTTCCATACCGGTCCGACTGCTCATATCAGTGCGATTTGAGATGGGCGACCACAACTTGATCGATGCGTTGATTCTCTGGCACAACACGCGCCAGCCGGTCCGAAACCAGATACGACAACATCAAAAAGGAGGAGGAGAATGGCTGCAAAAAAATCTTCAGGCCGCCGGAAATATGGCAAGGCGGCGTCGAAGCGCGTCGAGAGCGCGATGCGACGGAGGAAAAAAGGAACACTCAAATCCGGCAGAAGCGGAAGGATCGTGAAGAGCCGGAAACAGGCAATTGCCATCGGTCTTTCCGAGGCGCGGAAGCAGGGCGCGAAGGTCCCCCGCAAACGCACCGGGCGAAAGAGCTCCGTGAGAGGGAAGGAGAGCCGCTGACACGGTCGTTATTAGATAAATAACTAACTCGGTCGTTGCTTCCCGCCTGTGATGCTTTCCACGTGGTTTTTTCGGATTTGGAGCGCATAAAATACCGTCGCAACATCGTGCGCAAGAGTCCCAGTTCCGTGAGAGCCCAGCGGAATGGATCTCACAATTTTGCTGTGTGCCTTCGCCTCAGTACTTGCCAAGGTAGTTATCAAGCTCCCACTGCGAGACCTGCGTGATGTACTCCTGCCACTCGAGGCGCTTCGCGGCGAGAAACTGAGTCGTGATGTGCTCGCCGAGAGCTTCGGTGATCACATCGTCCTTCTCCAGCTCATTGCACGCTTCTCCCAGATTGTGCGGCACGTCGTCGATCCGGAGACGACGCTTCTCCCGGTGCGACATCTCCCAGATATTGGTGTTGACCGGCTCGCGCGCATCGGCCTTTGTCGCGATGCCATCGAGTCCGGCCGCCAGTTGCACCGCCAGCGCGAGGTAGGGATTAGCAGCGGGATCTGGAATTCGCAGTTCGATTCTGGTCCCTGAGCCGCGACGATCGGGAATCCGGATCATCGGCGACCGGTTGCGCATCGACCACGCGACGTTGACCGGCGCTTCAAAACCGGGCACGAGCCTCTTGTAGGAGTTGACAAGAGGGTTCGTTATCGCGCTAAAGCCCCGCGCGTGTCTGAGCAGCCCTCCGATGTAGTGGAGCGCCGTCCTGGAAAGCTCCCATTCTGCTTTCTCGTCCCAGAAGGCGTTCTCCTTCCCGCGGAAAAGCGATTGATGGGTGTGCATGCCGCTTCCATTCTGCCCGAAAATCGGCTTCGGCATGAACGACGCGGTGAGTCCGAACGTCCCCGCGACATATTTCACCACGAACCGGAACGTCGTGATATTGTCCGCTGTCTTCAGCGCCGCGGCGTATCTGAAATCGATCTCGTGCTGACCGTGCGCGACTTCGTGGTGCGCGGCTTCCACCTCGAATCCCATTCGCTCGAGGACATCGACGATCGCGCGCCGTGCATCTTCGCCCAGATCGGCCGGCGCGAGATCGAAATACGATCCGACGTCGTGCGTAATCGTCGAAGGCTCCTCATCCGGCCGCGGCTTGAACATGAAGAACTCGGCTTCCATCCCCGCGTTCATCGTGTAGCCAAGCTTGGCCGCGCGGGCGATCAATTTCTTGAGGACTCCCCGCGGGTCTCCGGCAAAGGGATTACCGTCAGGAGTGTTGATGTCGCAGATCAGCCTGGCAACGCGACTCTTTTCGTCACCCCAGGGGAATATTTGAAACGTGCTGAAATCCGGCGCCAGCAACATGTCCGATTCCTCGATCCGGACAAACCCTTCGATCGAGGAGCCGTCGAACATAATGTCCCCCGCCAGGGCTTTCTCGAATTGCGATGCTGGGATCTCGACGTTCTTGTTGATGCCGAGGATGTCCGTGAATTGCAGTCTGAGGAAGCGGACGTTGTTGGTGGCGGCGAGGTCCAGGATGTCCTGGGCCGTGGCGCCTGAGGTATCAGGAATCTGGGGGTGATGTCGGGGCATTGAGCTGAACGTAGCCCCATTGCCAAAGTTTTGCAAATATTGCACGCAAGTATTCGCGTTCCTTGCATATCAGGACCAACATAGCGAATTTGATCGCTCAAATGTGCCGGTTATGCACTTTTTGACTTACATTCTCATCAGCGCAGACTCCCATGACAGCCGCCGCCATCACTCCGCGTAAAGCTCTTCTTAACGAGATCTCCAACCGAGAGCCCCGAATCGCCCCCGGCTTCAGCAAGGACGGAATACCCGGGCCGACCTCCCAGTACTTCGGCGTCAACATCCTGGGAGTGAGGCAACTGCGCGACAAGCTTCCGAGAGAAGTCTTCGGCAGCCTCGCCGCATCCATCCGTCACGGCAAGAAGCTCGACCGCGCCATCGCACCAGTCGTCGCCCATGTTATCAAGGAATGGGCGATCTCGCGTGGCGTGACCCACTTCACCCACTGGTTCCAGCCCCAGACCGGACTTACGGCGGAAAAGCACGACGCGTTCTTCGCATTCGATGACGACCGACAGCCGGTGGAATCCTTTACCGGCGACCAGCTGATTCAGAGCGAGCCCGACGCGTCGAGTTTCCCCTCCGGCGGACTGCGCGCAACGTGGGAAGCGCGAGGTTATACGGCTTGGAATCCCGCCAGCCCGGTTTTCATCGTCGAGTCGACAGGCGCCCGTACTCTCTGCATCCCCTCGGTCTTCATCGGCTACAACGGCGAAGCGCTCGATGAAATGACTCCGCTCCTTAGAAGCTCCGATGTGCTGTCGCAGAAGTCCATCGAGCTGCTCGAGCTGCTCGGCGACAAAGGGGTGCAGCGCGTCTTCACGACGTTGGGACCCGAGCAGGAATATTTCCTCATCGATCGCGTGCACTTCGCGATGCGCCCGGATCTCGTGATGGGCGGCCGCACTCTCATCGGCGCTCCGCCGCCCCGCGGGCAGCAGCTCGAGGACCACTACTTCGGCGGAATTCCTGAGCGCATCCAGGGATGCATTTCCGAAGCGGAGTTCGAACTGTACAAGCTCGGGGTGCCCATCACTACTCGTCACAACGAAGTCGCCCCCTGCCAGTTCGAGATGGCGCCGTATTTCGAGGAAACCGATCTCGCCGTCGATCATAACATGCTGGTGATGGCGACGTTGCGGCGCGTAGCGCTGAGACACGGCCTCCAGGCGCTGTTGCACGAGAAACCGTTCGCTGGCATCAACGGCTCGGGAAAGCACTGCAACTGGTCGATGTCGGTGATCGCCGACTCGTCGGAGCTGGACGGCTTGAATCTCCTCAAGCCCGGAAAGACGCCTCACCAGAACATTCGCTTCCTCGTCTTCCTCGCCGCTGTGCTCAAGGGAGTCCACAAGCACTCCGGACTGCTCCGCGCGGGTATCGCGACCTCGGGCAACGAGCACCGGCTTGGCGCCAACGAGGCGCCGCCCGCCATCATCTCCGTTTTCATGGGCGACATGCTCACCCGGGTTATCGAGGAGATTACCGCGGGAAAGAGCTCCGGGTCCGCAGAGCAGCAGATGATCAAGCTGGGAGTCGCCAAGCTGCCGGAAATTCAGCGCGACAACACCGATCGCAACCGCACCTCACCGTTCGCGTTCACGGGACAGAAGTTCGAGTTCCGCGCCGTTGGGTCCTCGGCCTCGATCGCGTTCCCGGTCGCGCTGCTGAACACCGTTGTCGCGGACTCGATTGGCGAGATCACGGAGTCGCTGCGGGAGACTCTCAAGAAGACCAAGTCGGTGGACGACGCGGTGCTCAAGGTTGTTCGAGAGGTGTTCAAGGACTCGACCCCCATTCGCTTCGAGGGGAACAACTACTCTGAGGAGTGGGTGAAGGAGGCGAAGAAACGGGGCCTTCCGAACCTGCGGCGGACTCCGGAGGCCCTGAAGGAGCTCGTGTCGAAGCAGTCGCGGGCGCTCCTCACCAAGCTCGGCGTTCTCACCAAGGAGGAACTGGAATCCCGCTATCACGTACGCGTCGAGCGCTACGTGAAGGACATGCTGATCGAGCTCCATACCATGCGCGAGATCGTGGACACCATGGTGATTCCGGCGGCCTACAGTTATCTCGGCCTGCTTTCCAAGGCTGCCTCACAGTCGAAGGCGGCAGGGGTCGCGGTGATTCCGCAGATAGTCACGGCAAATCAGGTGGGCGAGTTGGTGCAGGAGCTCCAGGAATTTCGCGAGGATCTGAGCGACATCATCGCTCGCGTCGAGGCGAAGCACGACGATCCGACCGGGCAGGCGGAGATGCTCACATCGGAAGGAGCCGACACCATGGCGGAAGTGCGAAAGGTCTGCGACGCGCTGGAGCTCTCGGTCGGAGACGATTACTGGCCGCTCCCCAAATATCGGGAGATGCTCTTCCCGGTCTGAGTCCTCGAGAACGAACAAGACGCGGAACTACAGAACTACAACTGAAGACTACCTGCCGGGGCCTTCGGCTTGACGGCTGATGGCAACGGGCTGGACTGGAATCCACTAAGAGACGGCCCGTAACCCATAGCCGGCTCGCGCATAGCCCCTGGCCGGTAGTCTTCAGTTTGTAGTTGAATCCCTGACTTTATCGCGATGCATGGAGAAGGGCGCCTGAGTAATTTCAGCGAATGCCGTCACCCTCTCCTGCTTCATCCGACTCTGCCACAACCTGTCCGTCCTGTGGCGCAGTGGCAAATGGCCGTTACTGCGCGAACTGTGGCGCCCCGCTGGCCGGGGCCGCTTGTGCCTCCTGCGCTGCCGATCTAAGTCCCGGCGCCAAGTTCTGTCACCGCTGCGGCACCGTGGTCGGAGCCACCGTACCTGTCACGCGTGAGGCGAGAACAAATGCGCTTCCGTGGATCGTCGCTGCGCTGGCCTTTCTCGCTCTGTTCGCGATGGCGGCCGGGCGTGGCTTCAATGCCCGTCGCGGGAGCACCGTTGACGGTTCGCAAAATGCGTTGCCACAGGCTGGACTCGACGATCGCGGGGTCGCAGCCGACGATCAATCCGCCGGAGTTCGCGCCCCCGACATCTCGAGCCTGTCGCCGCAGGAGCGCGCCGACCGCCTTTACAACCGTGTAATGTTGCTCGCCACCCAGGGGAAGATCGACAGCGTCCAGTTCTTCGCGCCGATGGCCCTTCAGGCGTACCTCATGCTCTCGCCGCTCAACACGGACCAGCGCTACGATATGGGACGGATCGGCGAGATGGCGGGAGCGCTTCCACTCGCAAAGGCGCAGGCGGACACCATCCTGCGCGAGAATCCGAATCACCTTCTCGGACTGATTCTGGAGGCGCGCCTTGCTATTCTCGCTGGCGATACCACCCAGCTCCATTCCTATGAGCGAAGGCTCATCGCCGCGCAGAAAACGGAGCTGGCCAAGAAACGCGACGAGTACGTGCGGCACCAGGACGACATCACGAACGCTGTATCGCAGGCACGAAAAAGCCTTGGAATGAAGTCATGACCTCACCCAGCACGATTCATCTGGCCCACAGCCCCGATTCAGACGATGCGTTCATGTTCTACGCGCTCGCCGACGGACAGATCGATACCCAGGGAATCAGCTACGTCCACGAGCTTCAGGACATCGAGACGCTGAACGGTCGCGCCCTGCGCGGAGAGCTCGATGTGACTGCGGTCTCGATTCACGCCTATGCGTATCTCTCCGAATTGTACGCTCTACTCCCCCACGGCGCATCGATGGGCGATGGCTACGGACCCATGCTCGTGGCGAAGCGGCCGATGACGCATGAAGACATTGCTGGCAAGCGAGTCGCCGTGCCCGGAATGATGACGAGCGCGTACCTGGCGCTGAAGCTTTTTCAGCCGGATTTCGTCCCGGTCGTCGTCCCCTTCGACCAGATCGAGCAGGCTGTTCTTCGCGGCAACGTGGATGCCGGACTGCTGATTCACGAGGGCCAGCTCACCTACAAGGACGAGGGACTGAACCTCGTCGCCGATATGGGCGCGTGGTGGCTCGAGAAAACGGGCCTGCCGCTTCCACTCGGCGGTAACGTCATCCGGAAAGACATGCCGCGCGACGTCCAGAAAAAGGTCTCCCGGCACCTTCGCGAGAGCATCGCGTACGGCCTCGATCATCGCAAGAATGCTCTCGACCACGCGATGCGGTATGCGCGCGGACTCGATCGGAGCAACGCCGACACGTTCGTCGGGATGTACGTGAACGACTGGACGCTCGACTACGGCGAGCGCGGCCGCGCGGCAATCCGGCTCTTCCTCGACGAAGGCGTCAGGGCCGGCGTGATCACGCGCCCGGTGACGGTGGAGTTCATTGACGACTGAGCTCGTCGCCGAGCTCGAGCGTCGCGCCGCGCGATTCGCCGCGGTCGCGACGGTGCAGCAGGCCATCTCGGCCACGATCTCGCTGAATGAAGCGTACCGCGAGATCTACAAGGCGGTCGCTTCCGTGGTGGATGCCCCTTGCTTTGCGCTCATGATCGCTGACCCCCTGTACCACAAGTTCAATGCGCACTGCATCATCGTCGATTCCGAGGAGCGCGAGGGAGAAAGCGTCCTCGACTTCCCGAATGGAACGGAGACGATCGCCAAGGTCTTCCAGACGGGCTTGCCGATAATTTCCTCGAAGCCGGAGCGTTGGTGGCAGGGAACGATCTTCCAGGTTGCTTCTAAACGGGAGGTGAAGAGCGAGATCACTGCGCCCCTCACCTACCGCGACCGGACCGTGGGAGTGATGCAGGTCCTCTCGTACAAGACCAACGCCTACGACGGGCACGATCTGGATCTCATCATGCTGATCGCGCGCCAGGCGGCCGTCGCTATCGAAAACGCGCGACTTTTCGATGCGCAGCGTGGGGAGCAGAGGCAGACTGAAGCCGCTGCCAAGATCGCGCGCGTGGCCCTTCGCAAGGTAACCGTCGCCAAGGCGAGTCACAACATCCTGGAGATTCTCGACGACGTCGTCCCATCGAGCGGAAAGGCAATCGGCATCATCTCTCCAGATGGAAGCACCATCGTCTGTGTCGCCGCCCGCGGCACGTGCGAGCAAATGGAAGGCATCACGGCTCCGGTCGAGAACAGCTCGGTTCGTGCCGCCTGGGCAACCGAGGAGCCGACTTTTGTCGAGAATCTCCGTGAGAAGGCCTTTAACCCCCAGCAGGTTCCTGAAGAGCCCGCCATCACGATTCCACTCATCGCGAGCAGTCGTCGGCTCGGAGTTCTGGTCGTAACGTCAGCGACGGCGCAGTTGCAGACCGATCCGCACGTCGAGGCGCTGTTGCGTCTCGCGCCTGCGGTCTCGCTGGCAATCGATGTACTGCTCCTCAGCGAAGACGAGCATCGAACCCACGCGCGCGAGCGGACACTCGCCGCGGCGCTGGCGACCATGGATCAGCCTGTGCTGATACTTGGCGTCGATGCGAAGGTTCAATACGCCAACACCGCCGCGATCAAAGAGTATCGCTACGAGACAAATGAGATCGCCGGCCTGACCGTCGACGATTTCGTCGTTGCCTCGGCTCAGCCCTCTCCCCGCCAGACGATTCCCGCGATCCCCGAGGACATGCAACTCTGGACCGGCGAGCACATTCATCGGAGAAGGGACGGGACCGAATTCCCCGCTGCCGTGACGCTGAGCCACATTCGCGACGGGAACGGCAACATCGTCGGACTCGTGATCGGCATCAGAAATCTCACCGAGGAACGAAAAGTCGCCGACCACCTCGGACGGACCGAAAAGCTCGCCGCCATCGGCGAGCTCGTCGCCGGCGTTGCGCATGAGCTGAACAATCCTCTCACCGGCATCTCGACCTTCGCGCAGCTCCTCCTCGAAGACAATCTGGAGGAAGAGCAGTTCGAGTCGGTGAGTCTGATCAAGCGCGAAGCCGATCGGGCGATTGGGGTGATTCGCGATCTCCTCCTCTTCGCGCGCAAGACCGACGCGCGCGATGTTCCGGTCGACATCAACACCATCGTCAAGCACACCGTGCGGCTTCGCGCCCTCGCGTCCCGGTCGGGCGGCATCGATGTTCACATGCGTCTCGATGAATCGAATCCCCGGGCTCGCGGCGACGAACAGAAGCTGCAGCAGGTTCTGCTCAACCTTCTCGTGAACGCCGAGTCGGCGATGGAAGGAACGCAGCTCCGTCACCTGTCGCTGACGACGCAGCGCAAGCACGGCATGGTGCAGATCGTGATTTCGGATACTGGACACGGAATGCCGCCATCCGTGAGTCAGCGCGTGTTCGAGCCTTTCTTCACCACCAAGCCTCCCGGCGAGGGAACCGGATTGGGCCTCAGCGTGAGCTACGGCATCATTCAGGCGCACGAGGGAACAATCTCGGTGGAAAGCACCCCCGAAGTCGGGACGACGTTCACAATTCTTCTCCCGCTCTACAGCGAGGTGAAGAAGTGACCCGGATTCTGGTCGTCGACGACGAGGAAACCATTCGCCTCGCACTGCGCAAATTCCTGCGCTCCCGCGGCTACGAAGTGGAGATCGCCAGCTCCGGTGATCACGCGCTACAGATTCTTGAGAAGGAGTCCTTCGCCCTCATGTTGTGCGATGTGCGCATGCCCGGAATGACCGGAGTCCAGATCGTTCCACAGGCGATAGAACGAGATCAGGACCTGGCGATCATCATGTTGACCGCCGTCAACGATGCGGCTACCGCGACGGAGGTATTGTCTTCCGGCGCGATGGACTATCTGATGAAGCCCGTTGAGCTCGCCGACCTCCAGCAAGCCGTCGATCGCGCCCTCCACAAGCGCTCGGAGCTGATGGAGCAGCGCCGCCTCGACAAGCTCATTCGCGAAGAGGTTGCCCTCCGGACCGCCGAGCTCGAGCGGGAAAAGGAATCCCTGCGGCTCATGTCCATAAGCATCGCCGAGACGCTCATCAACGCAATGGAAGCCAAGGATCTCTACCTGCGGGGCCATTCCCAACGCGTCGCCGAGCTGGCGGGACAGCTCGCCCAGGAGCTGGGCCTCGAGGAAAAGGTGTGCGAAGACCTCAGAGTTGCGGGCCGTCTTCACGACGTCGGCAAGATTGGAATAAGCGAAGCAATCCTCAACAAGCCTGGACGGCTCACCGCCGATGAGTTCGAGCACGTCAAGCAACACGTGCGGATAGGGCTCGACATCCTCGCGCCCCTCTTTCACATCAAGCAGCCGCTCAAGTACGTCGAACACCACCACGAGCGTTGGGACGGAGTCGGCTATCCACTCGGTCTGTCGGGCGAAGCGATTCCTCTGGGCGCCAGAATCCTCTGCGCAGCCGACACGTTCGACGCGCTTACTTCCAAGCGCGCCTATCGCGAGCCGTTGGAGCCCCTCGCAGCCCTGGATCATCTCCGCGTCGACGCCGGAAAGCAGTTCGACCCGTGTGTTTACGACGCGCTGGTAAACGTCATAACGAGACGAGTAGCGTCCCAATCCACCGCATCCAGCTAGATACGGAAAGCCGCTCCTTGACGTCGCGTCACCGGAGTTGTATTCGGTGTCCAGAGTAGTGAGGCTTTCGGCGCTGGCGTACAAGGCACGCGACGTGCAGCGGGCAAAAGTCAGAAAATTCCGCGCTACCCAGTGCGAGTGCTGACATTCTATGGGAGGACTAATGCCGAGCGGTGAATCAGTGGAGCCATTGCGTTTTGCGGACGACGACGATGCGGACGATCTCGGTGGCTTCAGTCGCGGCAAGCGTTCCTACGACGATGACGACGACGAGGATGGTGGCTGGGCCATCAATGAGGATCACAGCGACCGCCTGTGGGACAGCGCTGAAGACGCTGATGATGACGAAGAGGCCGATTCTGATGCTACGGTCGTAAACGAAGGTGAAGAGGACGAAGAGGATGAGGAGGAAGATCTCTTCGGCGGAGGCGCTCCAAGAGGAAGGAGGGGCCGGCCCAAGGGATCCGGAAAGAAGCAGGAGTCGACCCTCGGCGGTGGTGGGCTCGGAAGTCTTGGCGGTGGAGTTGGCGGAAGCGCCGGCGGGATGAGCGGCAGCTCCGGCTTTGGCAGCCCGCCCTCAACTGGGTCGAACACGGGATTCGGAGCGCGCGGCACCTCGCTAGGGGCTGCGCGGACCAGCACATTCGGCGGCGGGGCAGCTTCCCCGACCACCCGAACGGCTGCACCGTCCATCTCCGAAAGCCGTGCTGGAGCCGGAAAAGCGACCAGCGGCACGAAAAAGAAGGCCGCCAAGAGCTCCTCCAAGTCTTCAGGCGGAAAAAAATCAGCCAAAAAGAAGTCTTCCGGAGCCCGGAAACCTGCCCGGAAAGCTGCGGGACATAAAGCCGGAGCCCGGAAAGCCACCGGAGGTAAGGCTTCCAAAGGGGGGGCCAAGTCACACGGACGTAGCGGCGGGGGCCGCAAGAGTTCAAGTTCGAGGAAGCGCTAGGGTAGCAGTTTCCCCTGCCCCCGTGCGCTGTGCCCAAGGCGCGGTTACTCTCCAAGTAACCGCGCTTTTCCCTTGGCTGATCGAAGTGAGGTGTGATGCAGGACAACGACGAGCGAGAAGGTCCCTGGCGCAAAATTCTTCTGTCCGGTGGCGCGATCCTGGGCGCGGCGGCTGCCTATAATGCTTTTGCGCGAAAGGACGTCGACCAGCTCACCAACCTGATTGGTGGCGAAGAGGGCGGCTTCGACTGGCGCGGCAGACGGGTCGCGTTCACCAAGCGCGGCAAGGGTCCGCCGATTCTGCTGATCCACGGCATTCATGCGGCCGCATGGTCATACGAGTGGAGAAACAACGTCGACGCCCTCGCGCGAACGAATACCGTCTACACGCTCGACCTGCTCGGCTTCGGGATGTCGGAACGTCCCGCGATTCGCTACTCGGCGCGTCTCTACATCTCGCTCATCTCCGATTTCGTGAGCAGAGTGATCGACGAGCCCACGGTTCTCGTGGCGACCTCGCTCTCGGGTGCGTATGCGATTGTGCTCGCGGCGCGAGATCCGCTTCGCTTCCCCGCCGTGGCTCTCATTGCACCATCGGGACTGGTGCGCCTCAACGAGCCCGTAGGCTTGGGCGGTGAAGCGGGCCGCCTCGTGGTCGACACGCCGATTGCCGGCACTGCCATGTTCAACGCCGTCGTCTCGCGGCCGCAGCTGCGACGCTATCTGAATAATGCGTACTCGAACGATTCGCTCGTCACGCGTGAGCTGGTCGAGATCTATTACGCGACTTCCCACCAGGGCGGCGCACGTCACGCGCCGGCTGCATTTCTGTCCGGCCACCTCAACATCGACGTGCGAAACGCCTTACGCCGTCTCAGCCAGCCGGCCCTGCTTGTGTGGGGCGAGCAGGGATCCATCGCACCCGTCGAGGAATTTCGCGGCTTCCGCGAGATCAAGCGCGATTTCGAGATTTCCGTTTTGTCTCCCGCGGGCGACCTTCCGCACGACGAGCGAGCCGAAGACTTTAATGTTATCCTATCCACATGGCTGAATCGCCTGTCGCTCTCCTCCGCGCTCACGCTCGACATGCTCCCTGGAACGCCCGCGGACTTGCAGCCCACGCAACAGCTCTTGTAGACGCAGCCGGAGTTCGACCAACCAACGCCTCAGCGCGAGCGGCGCCGAGCGCGCGAGCGGTTCGGTTTTACGTAGCGAGTGGATTGCTCGACCGGCCCGAGGGCACAGGCACGGGCGCGACTTACGGATACCGGCATCTCCTCCAGCTGCTGTCCATCAAGATCCGCCAGCGCGAGGGACAGAGCCTCGACACCATTCGCGGCGAGATGCGCGATGTCACGGGCGATGCGCTCGAGCGGAAGATCGCCCTGTCGCTCGCGCCCGCGCTCAACTCCGGCGGATACGAAGCTGTCGCTCACGACGACGATATTTCACTTCGCTGGCACCGTCTTCCTGTCGCCGATGGGATCGAGCTTCACGTTCGTGAAGATTCCCCCGCCGCCCGCGAGGAAGCCGTGATCGCAATGCGCGAAGCAGTGCGTGCGGCGCTGGGCCGGGGCGACATCCGCTGAGCTCCTACAACAGATAGCGCGCCTGCATGGAAGAACTACTCGTCATATCACGGACTACTGGGCGGTTCCCGGCTGAGTACTAGAGTACGCGCCTCAGCTTCTGCGCCCCCCACTCCAGAATCTTCCCCGAGAGGGGCCGCTTTCTGAACTCGTCGAGCTTGATCTCCTTGGACGACTTTATGTCATCCATGAAGATCGAGTCCATTTGTGCTCCGAGGCGGCGATCGAGCGCCACCAGCAGCGATTCGTTGTTGAATGATAGCGAACGGTTGTCGAAGTTCATGGATCCCACGTAAGACCAGATGCCGTCCACCACCATGCTCTTCGAGTGTATCATCGTCGGCTGGTACTCGTAGATCTTCACGCCGCCTTCGAGGAGTTTCTCGTAGTAGGTTCGCCCCGCGTACCAGGTCGTCTTCACATCAGTCTTGTCGCTCACGGTGATAACCCGGACGTCTACACCCCTTTTCGCTGCCGCGAGAAGCAGTTGCAGGAAATTCTCGCCCGGAACGAAGTATGAGTTGCTGATGTAGAGCGTTTTTCTGGCGCCCGCGATCGACAGCGCGAGAAATCTTTCCGCCGATGTGCTTCCGGTGCTCGGGATGCTATACATCAGACCGGCCTGCACGTCTCCGACATCAGCGAAAGAGATCTTTGGAAAGAAGAGGTCGCCGGTCAGCAGCTCGCCCGTCGCTTCAGCCCACGCCGCTGCAAACGCCGCTTGCAGCGCTGCCACTGTCGGCCCCTCGAATCGCACGTTGGTCTCGCGCCACTGGTCCTCGTGATGGCCGTCTCCCAGCCAATAGTCGGCGAGCCCGAAGCCTCCGGTGTAGCCGATCTTTCCGTCGACCACGACCACGCGAACGTGCGATCGCTGGGCTGCCTTCTGCAGTGTGTACCAGCGAAGAGGTCTCAGCCACCTGACCTCGACGCCGGCGTGCTTGAGACTGTCTCGCCACTCCCGCTTGAGCGGCTGGGACCCGAACGCATCGAGCAGCAGCAGCACACGCACTTTGTGCTGCGCGCGATCGATCAGATACTTCGCCATCGTATCGGCGACCGCACCTGGCTGCGAGTAGTACATCTGCACCGTTACGGTCCGTTCGGCGGAGGCGATATCCTTCCACAGTAGAGGATAGGTGCCGTCTCCGTTCAGCAGGATCTGGACGTTGTTGCCGGGGTCGATGTGGGTTCCCGTGAACAGCTCGATGCTCCGGGCGAACAGCGGATCCTCGACGCTCGCCGGCCCGTCCTTGTCGCCTTCCGCAATTACGCTCGTAACCGGTGTGTCGTGCGTCACCGACAGAATGCCGATGAGAGCCAGAATCAGTCCGAACAGAATGAGCGCCGTGATTGCTATGTACTTGATCAGTGACATATTCTCTCTGCATGACCTTCGTGGCCCGTCGGCGAATCGCGACGCGTGCTATCGTTCTCGACCGCTCCCTTGAAGCGCTCCCGATCTTCCGACTGAGCGATTCCAGCGAGGACACGGCAATTTCTTTCTCTCCCGAGAGCGGTGGGCGGTGGCGTGTTCTGCCCAGCCCAGGCGACCGCCTGCCCGGAACCTTCGATCAGGACGTGTACATCGAGCTCCTCCATCGTTACCACGAGGCGGGAGCTCCCGAAGACGGAGTGATAAGCTTTACGCTCCACGCCTTCCTCCGTTCCATCGGCCGGCGTGTCGATGGCAGAACTTACGAGCAGCTTCGATCCGCTTTGACCAGACTCGAGCGGACCACTCTCGAGTCGAGCGGGGTGTACGTTGCGGCAAAAGAAGGACAGCCGCTAGAAGGACGCTTCACCATTCTCTCCTCGGTTTCCATCGCGCGCCGACGAATAGCCGAGCGCGAACAGTTCACTCTGTTTCCCGTGCTCGCCGCTTCGGAACCGGGCGACGCCCACGTCACGATCAGTCCCGTAATCCGCGCGAACATTGCGGCGGGACACACCGTAACGCTCTCTGCAACGCACTACATGTCTCTCACCAATCCCGTTGCCAGACGGCTCTACCGCCTGCTCGAAGTCGCGAGAGAGGAGGGAATGGTAACCTGGAGAGTACCCCTCGCGTCCCTCGCTGAGCAGCTGCCTCTGACCCAGCGGTATCCCTCGCATTTGCAACGAGTGCTCCAGCCCGCCCACGAGATGCTGCTCGCGGCCGGCCTCCTCCGCGACGCAACGTTCAGGCAGCTGAACCGTGACTGGCTCGTGGACTACGTACTGGCCTCCCGCGCCGCCTGAGCGGCCATGTTCCGCTGGTGCCCTTTTGTGCGTCATTGAGGAACACTGACTGGCCGAAGGCGTATCTATTACGTTACCGCCTTCTTCTCTTCACCTAGAGCCGTATGTCCCGACCCAGAAAAAGCTTGCTGTTCGGCCTCACATTGATTCCACTGATAGCCGGAGGCTTCGTATTTCAGCAGCACGAGAGCCAGCAAGGCGCTCGCTTGCTCGACCAGGTCCTTAACATCGTGTCCAGCCGCTTCGTCGACACCGTCGACGCCGCGACTCTTTACGAAAAGGCCGCACGCGGACTTGTTCACGAGCTGAACGATCCCTATAGCATCCTGCTCTCGCCGAAGGAACTTTCCACCTTCAACGCGCAGACGAACGGACGCTACGCCGGCATCGGAATGGAGATCGCCGAGACGCAGGGCTTCATCACCGTGCAGCGCGTATTCCCGCATACGCCGGCCGAGCTGGCCGGCGTGCAGGAAGGCGATCGCATCAACTTCATCGACACGACCAATACCCGCGGCTGGACTGTCTCGCAGACGTCCGATGCACTAAAGGGAAATCCGGGCAGCAAGGTTCTGGTCAAGTTCTCCCGCCCCGGGGTGTCCGAGCTGATACCGATCACTTTCACTCGCGCCGTCATCAACATTCCCGCGGTTCCTTACGCGATCATGCTCGACAACAAGGTGGGCTACGTCCCGCTCCTCCAGTTCAATGAGAGCGCGAGAGACGAGCTCGAGAGCTCGATCACCCGCTTGTCACGTGAGGGCGCAAGGGGAATCGTCATTGATCTGCGCGGAAATCCGGGCGGCATCCTCGATCAGTCGCTGAGCGTCAGCAACCTCTTCCTCAAGAAGGGGCAGCAGATCTCGAGCATCCGCGCCCGCAACGGTGAGAACCAGTCTTTCGTCGCCAGCGATGATCCGGTCGCGCCGACGATCCCGCTCGTGCTTCTGACAGACGGAAGAAGCGCCTCAGCTTCCGAGATCGTTGCCGGTGCTCTCCAGGACCACGACCGCGCTCTCATTGTCGGCACTACTTCGTTCGGAAAAGGCCTCGTGCAGTCAGTGTTCCCACTCGAAGGCGGTTACGCCCTCAAGATGACGACGGCGAAGTGGTACACTCCGAACGGCCGGTCCATCCAGAAGGAGCGCAAGCTTCTTCCGAGTGGTGAGTTTGTGGAAGTGATGCCCGATTCTCTGGAGACCGATTCGGCCCGCCGCTCGCGCCCCCCGTTCAAGTCGGACGCCGGTCGCATCGTCTACGGTGGCGGAGCGATCACGCCCGACATCATCGTTCGTCCCGATACATTGACGACCGCGGAACAGAAGGTGTTCAACGCCTTCGCTCCGAAGACGACCGATGTGAGAGCGACGCTCATGGACTACTCGCTCGAGCTGAAGAAAACGGTCCGCCCTGACTTCACCGTGCCGCCGGCGTGGCGCGAAGAGTTCTACCGCCGGCTTCAGGCGAAGGGAGTCACCATCGATCACGCCCAGTACGAACAGGCTGGTTCAGAGATCGATCGACTGCTTGGCAATACCGTCGCGCGGTTGGCGTTCGGTGATTCCACCGCCAAGCGGCGCAGTGTCACGGAGGACAGTCAGCTGATGCACGCACTGCAGGTTCTCAAGCAGAGCGCGTCCCAAAAGGATCTCTTCATCATCGCCCAGCGGGAGCAGGCAACCACTGCTTCGGCCTCGGCTCGTCGCTGATTGGAACAGCAGAATTGAAAGCTCCGGCGGGATGATCCCGCCGGAGCTTTTTTTTCGTCTAGGGCCAGCGGTGCTTGTTCGAGTATTTGCTGCCGAACACCTCGAGGAGCGTAGGTTTCGGATCCTCCGTTCGCACGATGGCGTCCAGCCTGCCGGCGAGCACGATTGGCCGGGTGAACTGTCGGTACCTTCGGTAGCCGTGACAAAAGCAGAGCGGCCCTTTGCGGGTAATGTCTCCCAGCAGGATGTCGGGCTCCCCAAAGATCGTCATGGCGTAGAAAAAGTTGAGCGTGCGCGGTCTGGGCAGGTCACCTTGCCGGACGTTTCGGGGAAGGCTGCCATGCTTCCCCCACTGAACGTCGATCGCGACCTGAGACCGGGGCCACTGGGTGTGAAGGATCTGGCCGTGCCAGTAGGTCCAGACGTCGGTAGGGGCGTAAGTCGAGTCGTAGCCTACCCATAGGACCTCTTCGTCGGTCGGGACCGTGAATGGAATCCATGATCCGTGAACGTCGTCCCGCCACAGTAAATGGTAGGCGATTACCCGCCGGATGGGGTGCAGAACCGCCACCACCCGTTCGAGCAGGAACGTTTCATCCCGTTGTAGGTATAAGACCGGTGCTAGGCGCCGTGCCAGGAGTGCTCCGCTGTCTGTTGGTGCAAGCGCGTCAGGCAGATTGGCCGGTCGGAGCGGTATTTGGGCATGGGGGCCGCAGGCGGTGATAAAGCCCAGGGCCAGCCCGACGCAAATCCGCTCACGAATTTCGATTGCTCTTCTTCTCAATGGATAGCCGTCAAGAACGTCCACCTCAACATGCGACGCCTGCCGCGCAGCGCCGTTTCGAAAGTAACTGGAGAGCTCATGCGCAAGCCACGTCCGAATGCGTACAATCCCGCCCAGGCGCTTTTTCTAATCAGCAACGACCGCAGCGGATCTCCACTCAGCTGCCCTTCATGCGCTGGATTAATTGAGCGCGACCCGCACCAGATTCCTCCGCCCCCATATACGCACGTGACTCTCCGCTGCAAGAGCTGCGGACGATCGGCGCACTACGTCGCTGGGGCGGCCTAGAGTCACGGTCTGTTGCACAAAACTTGCCCTCCTCCGCGAATGCCGGATGGATAATGCGTCACGCGGACGAGCATCCGGCAAAGCGACGCTGCTCTTCACGGTCGTTAGCCTGTCGTAGACGCTTCACAGATTGCCCTGCAGGGGAGAGAGAGGATTAGTTCAATGGCACGCATTACTGGAACGGTCAAATGGTTCAACGACGCCAAGGGATTTGGCTTCATTTCACGCGAGGGTGGCCCGGACGTCTTTGTCCATTTCAGCGCGATCAGCGGATCCGGTTTCAAATCTCTCGCTGAGGGCGATAAGGTCGAATTCGAGGTAGTTCAGGGTCAGAAGGGACCTCAGGCCGCCGATGTCACAAAAGCGAGCTGACCGCCTTCGATTCCATTCCAGGAAAGGCCCCGCCCAGCGGGGCTTTTTTGCATCTGCCGATCACAAGACTGGTTTCCCACAGGCGGCATTTGATTTGCCTTCATGCTCCTCGGAAAACGTGAAGGCGAAAAAGACAAAGACCGCTTAGGGACGCCCGCATGACCGTCAAAACGAGTGGGAGTTCGAAGACGCTCTCCCGCGCCCAGCTCGCCGAGTACCGGCGGAAGCGGGATTTCGGCCGGACACAGGAACCGTCCGGGAAAACGACATCCTCTCCCACCCGATCAGGGCGCCTGCGATTCGTCGTACAGAAGCACGCCGCCAGCCATCTCCACTTCGACCTGCGACTCGAGGTCGATGGGGTGATGAAGAGCTGGGCCGTTCCAAAGGGCCTTAGCCTCGACCCATCGGTGAAGCGTCTGGCGATGCAGGTCGAAGATCACCCGATGGACTACAACGCCTTCGAGGGCACGATTCCGAAGGACGAATACGGCGGCGGAACTGTCATGCTCTGGGATCAAGGAACGTACTCCGCCGATACCGCCGCCTCACATGATGAAGAGGAAGACGCAATCCGTGAAGGGTTGAGACGCGGGGACCTCAAGATCACCTTCCACGGCGAGAGACTGCACGGCTCGTTCGCCCTCGTTCGCATGAAGTTCGCGCGCAATAGCTCATCATCATCAAAGCCGCAGTGGCTTCTCATCAAGCACCGCGATGAGTTCGCGACCGATAAGGATGTCGTCGCGGAGAACATGACATCAGTCGAATCCGACCGTACTATGGACGAGATCGCGTCCGGGAAGAGCAAAGTCTGGGAAAGCAACCGCGAGCCGATGTACGCCAGCATCGGCACCGAGATTCCAGGCGAGGGTTGGACGTTCGAGCCCAAGTACGACGGCATCCGCGTCCTTGCCTATGCGACGCCGGTCGATGTAAAGCTCATCACCCGGAACGGTAAGGACAAAGCGGCGCAGTTTCCCGAGATCGTCGCGGCGCTCAAGAAGCTCGCGTCGCAGACAAAACGCTCACTCGTCCTCGATGGCGAGATCGTGGCACTGATCGACGGAGAGCCGGCAAGGTTCCAGGAGCTGCAGAGCCGCATGCACGTCAAGGAATCGCAGATTATTCAGCGACTCTCGGCTGCGACGCCCGCTGCGCTCATCCTGTTCGACATCCTCGTGGATAGCGATGACGTTCTCATCGGAGAGTCGTGGACGAAGCGGCGCGCGCGGCTGCTGAAGCGGGTTGGCAAGCTGACATCGACACACCTGCGCGTGACCGAGTCCATTGAGGGCGATGGCAGGAAGATGCTCGAAAAAGCCCGCCGGCAGGGGTGGGAAGGCATCATTGCCAAGCGCATGGATTCCCGCTACGAGTCAGGAAAACGGACGCGGTCTTGGTTCAAGCTCAAGATAGAATTTCGGGAAGAGTTCGTGGTCGGCGGCTACACTGAGCCACGAAACACCCGCGAGCATATCGGCGCATTGCTGCTCGGTTACTTCGACGGAGGCCGGTTCATCTACGTCGGCCACACCGGTGGAGGTTTCACGCGTCAGGCCCTGAACGACATGTACAAGCGCCTAAAGCCCCTGGAGAGAAAAACGTCACCGTTTGAAGAGACGCCCAAGACCAATGAGAAGGCTCATTGGGTCAAGCCCGAAGTCGTGGTAGAAGTGAAATTCAGCGAATGGACCGCCGATCGTCGCTTGCGACAGCCCATTTTTGTTGGTCTCCGCGATGACAAGGACGCAAAGGACGTCGAAATCGAGGCTCCAAGTGTGCAGCGAAAACCAATTCGAGGCGGCACTGTAGCGAAGCGCCAGGCCCGACCAAATGTCCCCGCTCGGGCAAAAGGCGCCGCGAAATCCTCGACCTCAAAGGCCGGACGCTCCCGGTCCGGGTCAGTCAAAACGCACGAAAAAGTCGATAAGACCGGCATCATGCGGCAGCTTTCGGCAGTCGAGGAAGGGGGCGGGGATGGGACTCTCGACTTCGGCCATGGAAAAACGCTCAAGGTCTCCAACCTCGACAAGATCTTTTTCCCGAAGAAGAAGTACACGAAGGGCGACGTGATGCAGTACTACGCGCGCATCGCTGACTTCATTCTTCCGACGATCCAGGATCGCCCGGTCGTACTGAAGCGATTCCCCAACGGAATAAACGGGGAGAGCTTCTACCAGCAGAAAGCTTCGGAGAATACGCCGCCCGATATCCGGGTCGAGGTGATAAAAACCGAGGGTGGAGAGAGGCAGCCTCGGATTATCGGCGGAGATCTGCTCACGCTGCTTTACACAATCCAGCTGGGCGCCATCTCCGTCGATCCATGGCATTCACGCGTTCAGGCACTGGAGTATGCGGACTACACGATCATCGATCTGGACCCGGGGCCGCGCGCAAGCTTCGCCCGAGTCGTTCAGGTCGCGCGCTGGGCCAAGGAAGTCATTGATGGATTCGGGCTCCACGCCGCGATCAAGACTTCCGGATCAACCGGGTTGCATATCTATCTACCGCTGCCGCCCAAGACACTCAACGAGGCGGCGACAATCGTCGCTCAGATGATTGCGACGAAGGTGGCGGAGGCTCACCCGAAGGAGGCAACGATCGAGCGCTTCGTCAAGGCGCGCGGAGCCGCAACGGTTTACATCGACTACCTCCAGAACATCCAGGGGAAAACCGTTGCCGGTGCTTATTGCATTCGTGCGAAGCCCGAAGCGACGGTCTCGACTCCGCTCAAGTGGACCGAGCTGACGGATGATCTTGATCCGCGCGACTTCCATCTCGGCAACGCGGCCGAGCGTTTTGAACAAGTTGGCGATATCTGGAACAAAGCGATGAGGAAGATAAATTCGCTTCGCGCGCTCGTTTAGAGCGTTTTAGCGGCCGCCGTTTCCGACTTTGCGGAGTGGCAGCTCCATCTGCCCGCCTTCGGCTTCGCCGTGCTTCGAAGCATCTCCGAAGATCGGATCGCTCGACTCGTCAACCATGTGAGTGAGCTTGTAATAAAAGTGGAGCGAGTGAATCGGAGCCATGAAGCTGCGATTACCAGCGCGAGATATCGCGACGGCTTCTTCACGCACTCGGCGGGGAAGATCGCGCGCTGCCGGAAGTGCAAGAAGACGCTGTATCTCTGTGCTGTCTCGTGCGAGCAACGCTGCGCACAAACTGTCGAGATAAGCGAGCATAGGTACCGGGCTCCCAGTTCAGGGGTGTTTAGCCTTATGTACACATTGCAACTAATACACCGTGGCCGCAAGAGGTTCC
>JADGQV010000029.1 GCA_017881465.1 Gemmatimonadaceae bacterium | reverse complement strand
CTAACCACTGAACGACAGGTTCAGGATTCTCTGGGCGGCGCTCGGCAGGAGTTGGGGAGAAGCTGTGGACCGGTGACGCATGTCACGGAACAGCGGGCGAGAATGCAGCGGGAGATCGCTTCGCTCGAGTCCGGTGGCTCGGCCGGATTTACGGTTGTCTGAAACGAAAGAGCGGTGCAAGCCGCGCAGGTCGCTTCGTTGTGCCCGCGATGTAAGTCGATGCCGCTGCGCTCGGTGTGCGACACGACACTGGACTCGTCGCGTGCCAGCGTGAGCGACGCGCCCGATATTCCGAGCTGACCGGCAACGGCAAGGACCGTTGCGAGCAAACGCAGGCGCCAAACCGCGGCGCCAGATATCGAGCGAGGAAGCTTCATGTAGGGTTTAAAGTACCCCTTTGGGACAAAAAAGGTAGCGCTATATAACCTGGCCTGATCGTTCTCTCTCTCGGTGAGGGTGGCACTTGAGTCGCGCAGATGGCATTTTCCACGTTCAATGAAGCGTGAAGATGCCCTCGACTATCACTCATCCGGCCGTCCCGGAAAGATCGCGGTAGTACCGACCAAGCCCCTCAACAACCAGCGCGATCTCGCACTCGCCTACTCCCCCGGAGTGGCGGTGCCCTGCCTGGAGATCAAGGCGACTCCGGACGACGTCTACAAGTACACGGCCAAGGGCAACCTCGTCGCCGTCGTGACCAACGGCACGGCCGTGCTGGGGCTCGGCAACATTGGCGCGCTGGCCAGCAAGCCCGTGATGGAGGGTAAGGCGAATCTCTTCAAGCAGTTCGCGGATCTCGACGTGTTCGATCTCGAGGTCGGCTCCGAGAAGCCCGACGATGTAATCAGGTTCTGCCAGCTGCTCGAGCCCACCGTCGGCGGAATCAATCTCGAGGACATTAAAGCACCCGATTGCTTCTACATCGAGGAGACACTGCGGAAGACGATGAAGATTCCCGTCTTCCACGACGACCAGCACGGCACGGCCATCATCTCCGGCGCCGCGCTGTTGAACGCGCTCGAATGCGTCGGAAAGAAAATCGAAAAGGTCCGCGTCGTCTTCTCCGGAGCGGGCGCAGCCGCCATATCCACCGCCGAGCACTATGTCAGGCTCGGAGTGCCCCGCGAGAACATACTCATGGCCGACCGGCGGGGCGTGATCTACGAGGGCCGGCCCGGCGAGATGGATCCGTACAAGGCAAAATTCGCGAACAAGACCAAAGCGCGTACGATTGCCGACGCCCTCGTCGGCGCGGACGTTTTTGTCGGACTCTCCGCCGCGGGCGCCGTCACGGGCGAGATGGTCGCGAAGATGGCAAAGAAGCCCATCGTCTTCGCTCTCGCCAACCCCGAGCCGGAGATTCAACCGGACCAGGTGCGCGCGGTGCGCTCCGATGCGATCATCGCCACCGGACGCAGCGACTTCCCCAACCAGGTCAACAACGTACTCGGGTTTCCCTTCATCTTTCGCGGTGCGCTCGACGTCCGCGCAACGCAGGTGAACGAGGAGATGAAGATGGCGGCGACACGCGCGCTGGCCGCGCTCGCGAAGGAAGACGTGCCCGATAGCGTGTCGCGTCTGTACGGCCTGCAGTCGGTGACATTCGGGCCCGATTACCTGATTCCCTTCGCCTTCGATCCGCGAGTGCTGCTCTGGGTTGCGCCCGCCGTTGCGTGGGCCGCCGTCGCCAGCGGTGTCGCAAAGGAGATGATCGACCTCGAGCACTACCGCGAGCAGCTCGAAGCGCGGCTCGGCCGCGCGCGCGGAATCATGCGCGGTATCATCAACCGCGCGGTGCGCGATCCAAAGCGCATCGTGTTTCCCGAGGGCGAAGAGCCGAAGATCATTCACGCCGCCAGGATGATCGTCGATGAAGGCATTGGCTCTCCCATTCTTCTCGGCCAGCGCGCCAACATCGAGCGCATCGCCGCCGAAGGCCATATCTCGCTGCGCGACATCCTGATCGAGGATCCGGGGACTTCCGAGAGGCGCGACGAGTACGCCGACTATCTGTGGAAGCGCCGCCAGCGCAAGGGACTCAGCCATGGCGAAGCGCATCAGCTCCTTTTCAACGGGAACTACTTCGGCTCCGTAATGGTTGCCTGCGGCGATGCGGACGCGCTCCTCTCCGGGGTTGGCATGCACTATCCCGAGACCATTCGTCCCGCGCTCCAGGTCATCGGACCGCATCCCAAGGCCGAGATCGTGAGCGGGCTCTACATGCTCGTCTTCGAGAAGCACGTTATCTTCTGTGGAGACACGACCGTCAACATCGATCCCACCGCCGAGCAATTGGCGCAGATTGCTTATTCCGCCGCCAGGATCGTTGAGACTTTCGGCATCACACCCAAGATCGCGATGCTGTCGTTCTCCAACTTCGGATCCGTGCGCCATCCGGACGCGGAGAAGGTCGCGAAGGCGGTCGCTATTCTGAGGAAGCGCGACCCTGCACTCATCGTCGACGGCGAGATGCAGGCGGATACAGCGATGGACGAAAACATCCTCCGCTCGGCGTATCCATTCAGCATGCTGAAGGAGCGGGCGAACGTACTGATATTCCCCAACCTGAGCGCCGGCAACATCGCGTACAAGCTCCTCCACCATCTGGGGGGCGCCACGAAAATCGGACCGATCCTGCTGGGTATGAATCTTCCCGTGCACATACTGGAGCAGGGCGCTGACGTGCAGGATATCGTGAACATGGCCGCCGTCGCGGTGATCGATGCGCAGGAGCGGATCAACGAGAGGAAGGGCTTGTAATGGCAACCGAGATGAAGCCGCAGCGCCAGCAGGTAGCGCGCGCGAGCAGCATTGGCTTGAGCAGGCAGGGACTCAACCCGCGCGGCGAGGTCCACTGGAATTTGATTGCGCCCGAGCTGTTTCAGGCGGCGGCGCGGCGCAGCGAGGGCGAATTTGCGGACATGGGTCCATTCGTCGCGGTCACCACCCCGCACACGGGACGTTCTCCGAACGACAAGTTCGTGGTGAAGGAGCCGAGCTCGGAGAAGGATGTCGACTGGGGCAAGGTCAATCAGCCATTGACCATCGAGAAGTATGGCTTACTGCTCGACGACGTCCGCAAATATCTGAACGAGTCCACGGAGCTGTTCGTCGAGGATCTCTATTGTGGCGCCGATCCATCATATCAGTTGTCCGTGCGTTACGTGTCGCCCAACGCGTGGCATATGGCGTTCGTGCGCAACATGTTCATCCGTCCCGAGCTGAGCGACCTGCCGACTTTCGATCCCAACTTCACCGTTCTCCACGCGCCTGAGTTCCAGGCCGTTCCCGCGCGGCACGGTACGCGGTCCAGTACGTTCGTCGTTCTCAACCTCGCCGAGCGGACGATTCTCATCGGAGGCACGCGTTACGCCGGCGAGCTGAAGAAAGCGATGTTCACCGTCATGAACTATCTGCTCCCCAGCCAGGGCGTGCTCTCGATGCACTGCTCGGCGAATATCGGGAAGTCGGGCGACACGGCGCTGTTCTTCGGCCTTTCTGGAACCGGCAAGACGACGCTCTCGACGGCGCCCAATCGCGGTCTCATCGGCGACGACGAGCATGGATGGTCGGAGAACGGAGTTTTCAACTTCGAAGGCGGCTGCTACGCGAAGGTGATCAACCTCTCACCAGAGAGCGAGCCAGACATCTACAGAACGACGCAGATGTTCGGCACTGTGCTCGAGAACGTCGTCCTTGATCCGGCGACGAAGAAGGTCCGGTTTGCCGATCAGTCGATCACGGAGAACACCCGGGCTTCGTATCCACTCCACTACATCAGGCATCACGTCGAGGGCGGGCGCGGCGGACACCCGAAGAACGTCGTCTTCCTGACAGCGGATGCGTTCGGTGTGCTGCCTCCGATTGCCAGGTTGACTCCGCAACAGGCGATGTACTATTTCCTGTCGGGCTACACCGCGAAGGTGGCGGGAACGGAGCGCGGCGTGAAAGAGCCGCAGCCGACATTCAGCGCGTGCTTCGGAGCGGCGTTTCTGGTTTGGCACCCCAGCAAGTACGCTTGGATGCTGGGCGAGCTCCTTCGCAAGCACGAGTCGAAGGTCTGGCTGATAAACACCGGCTGGAGTGGAGGCCCGTACGGAACCGGCAAGCGCATCGAGCTCGAGTACACGCGCGCGATTGTGAACGCCGCTCTGGCCGGCGAGCTCGATAACGTGAAGACGCAAACGGATCCCATCTTTGGCCTGGCGATTCCCACCGAGATCAAGGGCGTTCCCGCAAAGGTGCTCAACCCACGTGAGACCTGGCCGGATCCCGCCGCTTACGACGCGCAGGCGAAGAAGCTGGCGGGCATGTTCCGCGAGAACTTCGACAAGTTCGGGAACGTGGACGCGGCGACGAAGGCCGCCGGCCCGAAGGGCTGACGCCGACGCAGCGCGAGAGACGGGCCGTGCGCTTCGAGATTCTGCGCGACCCCGTCTGGAACAACATTCGTGTCGACGAGCTGACGCTCACGCTCGTCGACACCGAAGTCTTTCAGCGGCTCAGGTACGTGCGCCAGCTCGGTTGGACATACCTCGTTTACCCCGGCGCGACCCACTCGCGATTCGAGCACGCACTCGGCACGCACCACCTCTCGCGTCGCACCCTGGCGCTCCTTTGCGAAGCTGAAGACTCGACTTCGATCGGTGAGGTCGATCAGGCAATAGTCAGATCGGCGGCGCTGCTCCACGACGTGGGACACTACCCGTTCTCGCACGCGCTCGAGGAGATTGGAGCTCTCCACCACGAAGACGTCGCGCGCCCGCTCATTACGGAGGGAAGCGTCGCGTCGATTCTGTCGGCGCAGCTGGGCAAAGACGCTCCGCTCAAAGTGCTCGACCTGATTCGCGGCCGAAGCGACAGTCCGCTCCAGGGACTCATCTCCGGATCGCTCGATCTCGACAAGATCGAATACCTCAAGCGCGATGCATTCATGTGCGGCGTCCCGTACGGCGAGATCGATGTCGACCGGCTGACCAATTCGCTCGTCCTCGTGGATGATCCGGAAACCGGGCGGCGCTCGCTGGGTGTGCAGGAGAAGGCGCTGTCGGCGCTGGAGTCGCTGCTCTTCGCCAAGTACCAGATGTACAGGAACGTGTACTGGCACCACGCGGTGAGAAGCGCGACGGCGATGTACAAGCGACTGGTGGAAGACGCGGTGAGGACGGATGTCGTGGACGTTCAGTCCCTGGCGCGTCACACCGACGAAGGATTGATGCACAGACTCGAGAGCGACAGCCCGACGCCACTGCTAGCAGCGCTCAAGGAGCGCAGGCTTTACAAGCGCGCGGCGGAATGGCCGGCCGCGGAGCTCGATGACAACATGGTCGAGTGGATTGCGACCGACAGGAAGCGCGTCGCACAGGTGGAGAACTCCCTCGCAAAGGAGTTCGGACTTGCGCCCGGAGAGCTGCTGCTGGATTACCCGGTGAAGACGCAGATGCTGGGACTCGACATCCCGGTCCTCCGGCGGAGCGGTAAAGTCGAGCGGCTCACGGGCGAGGGCTGGATCGGCACGATCAATCTGCCCTCGCTTTCAGAGGAGTTGTACAAGAGCGCGAGATGGCTGCGCGTCTTTACGGCGAAGCGCGCCAGCCTGGAGCCGCGCCGGGTCCTCGACGCGTTGGAACGATCGCGCTGACGGAGCGTCATATTATGGATGCGCGCACCGAGATTTTTCGCCGCCTCAGCCGTCGCCCTCCTGGTTGCCGGCTGCGCGATTCCCGTTGGGGCTCCGGCGCCTTCGCCGTCCACTCCAGCGAACGCGGGCGCGAGCCCGAGCGCGTACGGCGGGACGGAAGCGCGCATCTTCGATCTCATCAACGCTGAGCGGCAACATCAGGGGTTGCCCGCGCTCGTCTACAATTCGCAGCTGGATCGAATGGCGAAGATCCAGGCGGCGAACATGGCGCGCCTCCGGAAACTGGCGCACACGCTCCCCGAGTCGCAGCTGCCCACCCTCGGCGATCGCGCCAGCTACGTCGGGTATCCGTTCGGACGGATGGCCGAGAACGTAGCGCAGGGTTTCCCGAATGCGGAAACGGTGGTCCAGGGCTGGATGACCTCCAGGGGGCATCGCCACAACGTCCTCGATGCCGGCGTCGCGGAGACCGGAATCGGCATCGCCAGGGCACCGGGCGGCGGCCTTTACTTCTGCCAGGTCTTCGGGAGACGGTTAACCTCGCTGTAAGGGGCGGCCGGCTGGCAACGTAGGTTTATGGGAGGCTTTCCCACAGGCTAACCCCTTGCCCCACAATAGATTACAGCCGACGTGCGGATGAGGTCCTAGAATGTGACCTTGGGCTTGTGAGAACCGTCCTATTGGCATGAGCCGACTCACGTTCGCTGCCTCCCTCCTGCTCGCAGTGTCCAGCTCGTCCCTCGCGCAGCAGGCAACATTCACAGCCAATGATACCGGTCCCGCCTCGGACGCAATATTCGAGACGAAGGACGCGGCCATCGCCACCGCTGGGCTCGTTCCGCTCGCGAAGACGCAGCTCCCCAAGGGAGAGCGCGAGGTGAGAATCTGGTACTCCGGTTTTGGAAATCCGCAGTACCTGGTCATCATTCGGCAGAAGGGGGCCAACATCACCGGCCGCCTGATGCTCTGGTGGGATCAGTACTACGAGTCGACTCCCGCCTCCGCCGACGTTCGCGTCGACAACTTCGTCCGCAGGGGCTATGACTGCGGCCCGATCTCGAAGCGCGATTCACACTTCGATGAGGACCGCTGGGTCAGCTCGATCTGCGAAGCGAATCTGAAGGGATCTCCGGACTGGAAGGCATTCCTTTCCGAAGTGGAAGCGCACGCGCTTTCGCAGAGCGGCGACGTCGCCCCGGCTGACGATCAGTCCGGCGACGAGAACTGGGGAATCACCGTCGAGCGCAGGTCTGGCGCCAACTATGGCGTCTCGCACTACCACACCGCTCTGACGCTTGGTGCTCCGGAGCCGGGCCGCGGTCCGAAGCTGCAGGGCATGGTCGGCGATCTTGCCGCCGCGTCGAAGCGCGAGCCGGTAGTCGCCCAGCACTAAGCCGTCCGATCCGCGCTAACGCGCGCGGGGGGGGCCTCCAAATCCGTCCGGATCTTAGTCAGCGGCGCTAATCGCGCAGCTGCGGCAGCCTCTCGTACAATATGAGCGACTGCGGATTCGCCAGCGCTTCCGTGTTCTTCACCGGACGCCCGTGAATCACCTCGCGTACCGCCAGCTCGCTGATCTTTCCGCTGATCGTGCGCGGGATGTCCTCGACCTGAATGATCTTCTTCGGCACGTGCAGCGGCGTCGTATTGTCCCGCAAGCGTGTCACGATGCGCTCGCGCAACGCCTCGTCGAGGGTCAGGCCCGGCTGCAGCCTCACGAACAGTACAATGCGCACATCGCCGGGCGCTCCGCCATCGATTTCCTGGCCCACCGCCACGCTCTCGAGCACTTCCGGCAGTTGCTCCACCTGCCTGTATATCTCCGCCGTCCCAATGCGCACGCCCCCGGGATTGAGAGTGGCGTCGCTCCGTCCGTAGATGATGTACCCGCGATTCCGGGTGATCTCCGCCCAGTCGCCGTGCCTCCATGCACCCGGGAAATGCTCGAAGTAGGCGGCGCGATATTTCGCGCCGTCGGCATCGTCCCAGAATGTCACGGGCATGCTCGGGAACGGCCGCGTGCAAACCAGCTCCCCGGGGATGAGCCTCACCGGACGCCCGCGATCGTCGAACACGTCCACCGCCATCCCGAGCCCGGGCGTCTGAATCTCGCCGCGATAAACCGGCAGAATCGGGTTGCCGAGCACGAAGCAGGAGATGATGTCGCTGCCGCCGCTGATGCTCGCGAGGTGCACGTCCGCCTTGATCTTCTTGTAGACGTAGTCGAAGCTGTGGTCCGCGAGCGGGCTCCCCGTGGAGAGAATCGTTTTCAGCTTCGACAGCTCGTGACTCTTGCCCGGCTCCGCGCCCGATTTCTCGAGGATCGCCAGGTATTTCGCGCTCGTGCCGAAGACCGTGATCCCTTCCTGATCCACCATGTCCCAGAGCCGTGCCGGCGTCGGCGCCAGTGGCGCGCCGTCGTAGAGCACGACCTTCACGCCCACGGCGAGCGAGCTGACGAGCCAGTTCCACATCATCCAGCCGCACGTCGTGTAGTAGAAAATGCAGTCTTCGCGCTTCAGGTCGGTGTGGAGAATCAGCTCTTTCAGGTGCTGAAGGAGCGTTCCGCCCGCGCTGTGCACCATGCACTTGGGCAGTCCAGTCGTCCCGGACGAGTACATGATGTAAACCGGGTGATCGAAGGGATACCGTTCGAAGTTGAGCGTCTTCGGGTCCGGCGGCTCGGGCACGGGAGCCGCTGACGGTACGCTCTTCACGCCGTGCGGAGGCGTCGCCCTGGAGACACCACCTTCCAGCGCCGCTCTGCTGTATCCCCCCGGCGGTGTGCGGTGGAATCCCTCTGCCGGAGTCGTCCTGTACCCCTCGGCAGGCGTGCTCTGGCTAGCGGCGACGGCCCACTGCGCCGCGATGAACCTCGACCAGAGCGTTCCTTTCCGCACGCCGTCCAGATCCGGCATATGCTTTCTGTACGGAGTGACAACGACGTGCTCGAGCGTCGGTATGCGGAACGCGATCTGTCTCAGGCGCGGCAGGAGATCGATCTCCTTCCCGTTGTAGAGATAACCGTCCGCCGCGAAAAGAATCTTCGGCCCGATCTGGCCGAAGCGGTCCATCACACCCTGAGCGCCGAAATCCGGAGAGCACGACGACCAGGTCGCGCCGAGGGTAGTCGCGGCGAGCATGGCGATGACGGCTTCGGGGATGTTTGGGAGCCAGCCCGCCACCCTGTCGCCGGGTCGAACACCGGCGGCGTCGAGCGCGAGCGCGAGCGTGCCCACGGCTTCGCGCAGCTCGCGATAGCTGATAGTGCGCTGATGTCCCTCCTCGTTCCACGAGGAGAGAGCCGGCTCGTCATCCGTGAAGCGGAGAAGATTCTCGGCGAAGTTGAGACTCGCGTCCGGGAACCAGCGCGGTCCCTTCTCCGGATCGGGCGGACCCATCTTGTCGAGTCCGACTCCAACGCGCTCGGCGCCGCCGCCGGTGCCGCGATGCCCGATGATTCCGCAGAATCTCCACGTGAGCGACCAGAATCGCTCCGGGTTGTTGACCGACCACTCGTGGAGCTGCCAGTACGAATCCGACGAATAGTCGGGAACGGACGGACCGCCGCGCTCCTCCACGTACCGGAGGAACTCGGTCATGTTCGCCTTGATGACGCGCTCGGGCGAGGGTGTCCACAGCGCCTCGCTCATTTCGGCTTCAGACTCTCAGCTCGTGGGAGGATTGAATTGCGCGTGCTGCCCCTGCAGCCATGACTTGTGGTAGTCCTTGTCCTCAAATTCCAATGCCTGCTTCGCGACTTTGAGTGGACGGAAGCTGTCCATCATCACAGCCAGCTCGTCGGTGTACTTGGCGCCGATGCTCGCCTCCGCGCGTCCCGGATGCGGACCATGCGGTATGCCATCGGGGTGATGCGTGATGCTGCCGAACTCGATTCCCTTCCGGCTCATGAATTCGCTCGACGCATAGTAGAGAACTTCGTCGGAATCCACGTTGCTGTGATTGTACGGAGCGGGAACCGCTTCCGGATGGAAATCGTACGGACGCGGGCAGAACGAGCAGACGACGAATCCCTCTCCCTGAAAAGTCTGGTGCACCGGCGGGGGCTGGTGGACGCGCCCGACGATCGGCTCGAAATCGTTGATGTTGAAGGCCCATGGATAGAAGTATCCGTCCCAGCCCACGACATCAAGCGGATGGTGGTCGAGCATGATCTCGTTGATGCCGTCGTACTGCTTCACCAGGATTGGAAAGTCCCCCATCTCGTCGACCGGCTCGACGAACGTCGGGCGCCGAATGTCGCGCTCGGAGTATGGAGCGCCTTCGATCAGCTGGCCGAATTCGTTGCGATAGCGCTTTGGCGAGCACACGTGTCCCCTGCTCTCGAAGATCACGAGCTTGGGCTGCTGCTCGGCGTTCAGGTCGAAGCGATACCGGTGCAGGATGCCGCGGTGGATGACGAGATAATCGCCCTCGTGAAAAGGCAGTGAGCCGTACGAGCTCTCCAGAACTCCCTGCCCCTTGCTGACGTACACCAGCTCGTCGCCCTGCGCATTCCGGTAGAAGTGCGTATCGTTCTCGTCGGGCTCGACGTAGAGCATCGCGATGTCCCGATTGAACAGCAGAGGAATCCTCTCGAGCGTGGCGCTTCCACCCTTCCTTGCGCGTGAGGTAAGGAAATGCCGGTGGTGGAGTGTCTGGTCCGGATCCGCCTCGTACCTTATCTCGCGCACGCGACGCACGGACTTCACCGTCGTCGGCGGGTGGATGTGGTAGAGGAGAGCTGACGTCCCGGTAAACCCCTCGTGCCCGACGAGCTCCTCGGCGTACATGCCTCCGCCGGGCTTCTTGAAGACAATGTGCCTCTTGCGGGGAATCTGTCCGAGCGTGTGATAGATCGGCATGGTCTACAGATTGCCGCGGAGATCCTGTTCGCGCTCCAGCGCCTCGAACAGTGCCTTGAAGTTTCCGGCGCCGAAGCTCTTCGCGCCCTTCCTTTGAATGATTTCGTAGAAGAGCGTCGGACGGTCCTCCATCGGCTTCGAGAAGATCTGCAGCAGATAGCCTTCCTCGTCCCGATCAACCAGGATGCCGAGGTCCCGCAGACGCGCCAGGTCCTCGTCGATGTGGCCGACGCGCTCGATGACGGTGTCGTAGTAAGTACCCGGGACGCGGAGGAACTCGACTCCGTTGTCCCTAAGCCTGGTGACCGTGTCGACGATGTTGTCGGTCGAGATCGCGATATGCTGGCAGCCCGGCCCCTGATAGAACTCCAGATACTCGTCGATCTGCGACTTCTTCTTGCCCTTCGCCGGCTCGTTGAGCGGGAACTTGATGCGGCCGTTGCCGTTGGCGACGACCTTCGACATCAGGGCCGAGTACTCCGTGGAGATCGCCTTGTCGTCGAAGGAGATGAGCTGAGTGAAGCCCAGCACGTCGGCGTAGTACTTGACCCACTTGTTCATCGCGCCGAGCTCGACGTTTCCGACGCAGTGGTCGATGTACTTGAGACCTACGCCCTTCGCCTCACTCCTGCTCGTGAACGGAACAAAGCCGGGCATGAAGGGGCCCTTGTAATTCTTCCGCTCCACAAGGCTGTGGATGGTCTCGCCGTAGGTGTGGATGCCCGCGATCACAACCTCGCCGTGCTCGTCGACGAGCGACTTCGGCTCGTACGCCGGCTTCGCCCCGCGCTCGACAGCGAGTCGAAACGCTTTTCTCGCGTCGTCCACCCAGAGCGCGATGTCCTTCACGCCGTCGCCGTGCTTGTGCACGTGCGTGGCGATCTCGCTGTCGGGCCTCAAGGCGGTCGTTAGAACGAGCCGTACCTTGTCCTGCTCCAGAATGTAGCTCGCGCGATCGCGCGTTCCCGTCTCCGGCCCGCGGTACGCGAGGATCTTGTACCCGAAGACATTGCGGTAGAAATGTGCGGCCTGTTTCGCGTTACCGACGTAGAACTCTATGAAATCCGTTCCGTTGATCGGAAATGTGTCTGTAACCTGCTCAGGTGCCGTAAGTGTCGCGGTTCCCATGACTTCTCCGAATTCGGCCCGATGCGATTTGTGCGGCTTTTACCCGTGCTGGCCGGCTCCGATCCTGGCGGGAGGGCGCCGGCTCAACTCTTAAACTAGCAAATACGACACCGCAACGGGGAGTGCGAATGAGCGGCAGACGGTTGTCCGCGCGGTACTCGGCCAGCTTACCCCTCGAGCTTTTTTGTCGTGGTTTTCATCGGTGTAACCGGCGTTTCCCTGACTCAGTGCATTCCAGCATGATGATCCATTCTCTGAAACGCCAGAAATTCGTGGATGGCCGCAACCGAGCAAGCGGCAAACACGATCAGCGCCAAAGCCGAAACATGGTCAGCTCGCACGCTTCGACTCCCGCCCGCGCGCTTCGGCCAGCTTACGCGCGATCCCTCGATAGAAGGCGGCATCCGTCGCCTTGTTCTGCTCTTCCAGCGCTATCGCGGCAAGCTCGAGTGCGTAAAGAATGTTGCCGAGGTAGAGCTGCGCGATTGCCGCGACCGTCTCGCGATCGTCATCCATGCGCGGGGGCGGGCGGAATCGGGGTAACCTCACGGTCCGTGCCCGTCGATTCCGCGGAAAGAACGCGAACCACGACCGCGGTGATGTTGTCGTTGCCCCCGTTGCCGTTTGCTTCCTGGATCAATGCGTCGACGATCCGCTCCGGCTTGGCGCGGGACACGAGTAGCTGCTGAATGCGCCGGTCTTCGACCAACCCCGTGAGCCCGTCGCTCGCGAGAAGAAATGCATCGCCGACTCTGACCTCACCGTCGAACACATCGGGCTCGATCTCGTCGGCCATGCCGATGCAGCGGGTGATGACATTGCTCTGCGGGTGGCGTCTCGCCTGCTCCGGCGTGAGGAGGCCCGCGTCGACCTGTTCCTGCACCAGCGAGTGGTCCTTGGTGAGCTGGCGCATATGGCCGTCGCGCACGAGGTAGATGCGCGAGTCGCCGACGTGCCCGACGATGAATCTCGTCTCGGAGAGAAGCAGGGCCGACACCGTGCTGCCCATGCCCAGCTTGTCGCGCTCGGTCGTGGTTCGCTCGTATACGGCGCGGTTGGCATCGCGCAGAGCGTTGGCGACCCTCTCGTGCGAGTCGGGCGCCTCCAGATCGTTCAGATCCGAGAGGTCGTGGCTCACCATCTCCACCGCCATCTCGCTCGCGACTTCGCCAGCCGCGTGCCCACCCATCCCGTCCGCGACTATGAACAGCCCGCGGTGAGCGTTGGCCGAAGCGTGAAGCGAGTCTTCATTACCCTTTCGAATCCGGCCGACATCAGTGCGAGCCGCAACAGCAAGGTGCACTAGCGGGAGCTCATTGGAATGGAAGAACTGGTGGGTGATTCGGTTGATGGAGGGGACCCTCCCGGCCTCAAACTACGGGCCCGTGAAAAGGGCGGCAAGCATCACCCCGCGCGCTTAAGCAGCGGCTCCGAGTCTCCCGCCTGCAGTCTCCAGAGCGTGTTGTAGAGGCCGCCCCGCTCCAGCAGCTCGCGGTGCGTCCCGCGCTCGGCGACTTCGCCGTGGTGAAGAACCAGAATCATGTTCGCGTTTGCGATCGTGCTGAGGCGGTGCGCCACCGCGATCGTCGTTCTCCCCGACACCAGCACGCCGAGCGCGGCGTGGATCTCGGCTTCGATTTCGCTGTCGACCGCGCTCGTCGCTTCGTCCAGCAGCAGCAGCGGTGCGTTCGCGGCGATCGCGCGCGCAAAGGAGAGTAGCTGCCGCTCGCCCACGCTGATCGATGCGCCCCGCTCGCCCAGCACCTGGCCGTAGCCCTGCGGAAAGCCGCGGATTATCCGGTCCGCGCCGACTTTCGCCGCCGCCTTCACCACGTCTTCGTCGCTGAGCGGATTCGAGAGCCGGATGTTGGTCGCGATGTCCCCGGCGAACAGGAAGATGTCCTGCTGAACGTAACCGATCAGCGAGCGCAGCTCGTCCAGCGGCATCGCTCGGATATCGACGCCGTTGATCGTGATCCGTCCGCGCTGCGGATCGTAGAAGCGCATGAGCAGATTGACGATTGTCGTCTTCCCCGCGCCGGTATGCCCGACCAGAGCGAGAGTCTCGCCCGGACGCGCGATGAAGCTCACTCCTTTGAGCACCCACTCGACCGGAGCTATTTCCGGCGGCACCCCGCTCTTCTGCTTTGCCAGATGCGCGATGTCGTAGGCGAACCAGACATCCTCGAACGCCACCTCGACTCCCTCGCTCTTCTTCACTGCCTCAGTGGGCTCCGCTCTGTCCGGAACGCTCGGCACCGTGTCGAGGAGCGTGAAGATCCGCTCCGAGCTCGCCATCGCGGTCTGCAGGATGTTGTACTTCTCGGACAGATCCTGGAGCGGCTGGAAGAATCTTCGCACCAGCTGCAGAAAGGCGGCGACCGTGCCGACGCTCAGGAGATTCGCGTGGACGCGCGACGTTCCCGCAACGATGAGGATCGCGAGCGCGATCGATGTGAGCAGCTCGATCGCCGGAAAGTAGAGCGCGTAGATCGTGATCGATTTGAGGTTTGCATCCAGGTGCGATCGATTCAGCTCGTCGAACCGCTGCGCTTCGCGCTTCTCCTGCCCGAACAGCTGCACGATTCGCATTCCCGTCAGCCGCTCCTGCAGAAACGAGTTGATGCGGGCGAGACGCACGCGGATGTCGCGATAAGTATCGCGCACACCCTTTCGAAACAGTCCCGATACCATCACCACGAATGGAATGACGGCAAACGAGGCCAGCGCGAGGCGCCAATCCATGATCAGCATGGCGACGCTGATCGCTACCAGAGTGAAGAGATCTCCCAGCCCCGAGACGACCCCTGAGGTGAAGAGCTCATTCAGCGTCTCGACGTCTGACGTCACGCGCGTGATCAGCCGGCCCGCGGGATTTCGGTCGAAGAACGACACCGAGAGCCGCTGCAGATGCTCGAAGATCTCCATCCTCAGATCACGCATGACTCGCTGTCCCAGGAGGCTGGTGAGCCAGGTCTGGCCGTACGATGTGACGAATTCGGCCACCAGGGCGAGGAACAGGAACGCGGTGCAGGCGGCCACGACGTGCATGTCGCGCGCGGGCACGGCGACGTCAATCACCCGCCTCGTCAGCAGCGGCCCGACGACCTGAACGCCGCCCTCGACGCACAGAAGCGCCAACGCGCCGTACATCAGGGCGCGGTACGGGCGAGTGTAAATCAGCAAGCGACCCATCAGCTTGCTGTCGTATGCCTTGCCGAGTACGTCGTCTTCGGGCGTCTGAGTTGCGGGAGCAGTCATTCAGCCGTATCCTAGCCGGGTTGAAGGTGCGACGCCACGGCAACCCACTATGGTACGCGGGTTGCACTTCTTGCAGGCACTGATGTTCCATCTTATCGGCTGACGTCTAACCCATACTGGAGGGAAGATGGGAATTCTCGCATGGATCGTTCTTGGTCTGATCGCGGGCGCGATCGCCAAGGCCATTATGCCGGGCAACGACCCCGGCGGCATCATCGTTACCATGATCATCGGAATCGTGGGTGCATTCATTGGTGGCTTCCTCGGAAACATGCTAACCGGCACACCTCTCAATGGATTCTCCCTCCAGAGCCTCATTCTCGCCGTCATCGGCTCGCTCGTCCTCCTCTGGATCTATCGGATGGCGACGAGAGGCCGCGGAGCACCACGCGTTCCGTAACGCAGCACCCGCTTCACGCAGGTAACGGGTTTGCCGCTCTGGCTCTATTGGATTGTTCTCGGCCTCGTCGCCGGGACCCTTGCCAAGTTTCTGGTCCCAGGGCGGGACCCTTCCGGCTGCATCATCACAATCCTCCTCGGAATCGTCGGCGCCTTCATTGGTGGCTGGCTCGGAACGCGATTCTTCGGGTGGGGGACCGTGATGGCCGGAGAGTTTGACTTCCGCTCGATCGGCATCGCCACCGTCGGCGCCATAGTCCTTCTCCTGCTCGGGCGACTCGTCAGGCGATTGTAGCCGAGCCGTCGGACTGCCCTCGGCACCGCGGGCCGATTCGGCAAATCTTCGGTGCCGCGCTTAGATTTGGGATGTGAAAGACAGTATCGTCATCCGCGGCGCCCGACAGCATAACCTCAAGGGCTTCGACCTGGAGATTCCGAGGCGAACGGTCACCGTCGTGACTGGCCCGTCGGGGTCGGGAAAATCGTCGCTCGCGTTCGATACCATCTACGCCGAGGGTCAGCGTCGCTACGTCGAGTCGCTTTCGTCTTATGCTCGGCAATTCCTCGAGCGGATGGAGAAGCCGGACGTCGACTCGATCGAAGGACTGTCCCCGGCCGTGGCGATCGAGCAGCACAATCCGACCAAAACCTCCCGCTCCACCGTCGGCACCGCGACCGAGATCTATGACTACCTCCGCCTGCTGTGGGCCCGCGTGGGGCACACGTTCTGCCCGAATTGCGGGAGGGAGATAAGGCCGGATACCGTGCAATCCGTGACAGACACGGTGCTCGCACTGCCGGGCGGCGACCGCTTCTACGTAACTTTTCCGCTGCGGCTTTCCAGCAAAGTCACGCATGATGTGGTGATCGAGAATCTCCGCGCGCAGGGATTTCTGCGCGTCGCCATCGACGGAGCCGTGATGCATCTCGACGAGCTCGCCGAATCGAAACGCGACATCACGCGGGCGAAGGAGCTTCTCGTGGTTGTGGACCGGCTGGCGGTCTCACCGGAAAGCGCCGGGCGCCTGAGCGATGCTGTCGGAACCGCGTTCGCCGAGGGCGAGGGAGACTGCGTAATCCTGTTCACGGATGCGATCGTGTCGCCCCTCGACGGATTGACGGTGAGCAAGCTGCGCTTTACCGAGCGGTTCCAGTGCGCGAACGACGGCACGCTTGCGCCCACGCCCACGCCGCAGCTCTTCTCGTTCAACAATCCGCGCGGCGCGTGCTCGCAGTGCAACGGGTTCGGGGCGATTCTCGAGTACGACGAGTCGCTGGTGGTCCCCCACTCCTCGCGCTCTCTGCGCGACGGCGCGATTGACCCGTGGACCAAGCCGCGGTACGACAACAAGCGGCGCGCACTGGCGGAGTTCGCCGGTCGCGAGCGCATCCGGATGGACAAGCCCTGGGATCAGCTCACCGCCGCGCAGCGAGAGCTGCTTCTCCATTCGAAGACCAGGGGCTACAAGGGAATCTTTCCCTTCCTGCGTGATCTCGAGGAGAAGCGGTACAAGCAGTACATCCGCGTTTTCCTCCGTCAGTATCAGACGGCGCAGGAATGTCCGCGGTGCCACGGGACGAAGCTCCAGCCCGAAGCGCTCAACGTGCGGGTCGGCGGCCTCAACATCGCCCAGGTGGCGGACCTGCCAGTCGACCAGCTCTCGGCCTGGCTCAACGAGCTGACGCTTTCCGAATTCGAGCGCAGCGTCGCGGAGATGATCCTCAAAGAGGCGCGCGACCGCGTCACTTTTCTGGGCGATGTCGGGCTCTCCTATCTCTCGATGAATCGTGCGACGCGCACGCTGTCGGGCGGAGAGGCGCAGCGCATCGGCCTCGCGAATTCGCTGGGCTCGCAGCTCGTCGACACGCTCTACGTTCTCGACGAGCCGTCCATCGGTCTGCACGCGCGCGACATGGACAGACTGCTCAAGCTGTTGCAGCGGCTGCGGGATGCGGGCAACAGCGTGCTCGTCGTGGAGCACGATCTGGCCGCCATCGAGATGGCCGACTACATGGTGGAGCTCGGACCCGGCAGCGGCGAAGCGGGAGGTCAGGTCGTTTTTGCGGGGCCAATGTCCCGCGTCAGCGAGAGCCCATTGACCGGTCAGTACGTGACGGGCGTGCGCTCGATTCCCCTGCCCGACGAGCGCCGTCGGCTCGGTCCGCGCTGGATCACGCTCTCCGGCGCGCGCCAGCACAATCTCAAGGACGTAGACATCCGCATTCCGCTTGGCGCCTTGACGGTGGTGACGGGTGTCTCGGGTTCGGGCAAGAGCACTCTCGTGCACGACGTGCTGTACCGTGCGCTCGAGACGCATCTGGTCGGCGAACACTCCGCCAAGCTCCACCTCGGCGAAAAGGTCGGCGAGTACGAGAGCATCACGGGATTCGATGCGCTCGAGGACGTCGTGATGATCGACCAGAGCCCGATCGGGAAATCGCCGCGCTCGAACCCGGTCACTTACGTGAAGGCGTTCGACGAGGTCCGCGGCATATTCGCCGACACACCGCTGGCGCGGCAGCGCAAGTACACTCCGGGCACCTTCAGCTTCAACGTCGAGGGAGGACGCTGCGAAGCGTGCGAAGGCGCGGGGGCACTCGAGGTCGAGATGGTGTTCATGGCCGACGTCTACGTGCCTTGCGAGGACTGCGGCGGCAAGCGGTACAAGCCCGAAGTTCTGGATGTCACCGTTCGGGGAAAAAACATTCACGAAGTGCTCGAGATGACCGTCGATCAGGCGATCAGGTTCTTCCCGCGTGAGGAAAAGCTCGGCCAGGCCCTCTGGCAGCTCCAGCAGGTCGGACTCGGCTACGTTCGACTTGGGCAGCCGGCGACGACGCTGTCGGGCGGAGAAGCGCAGCGCATCAAGATCGCGCGCGAGCTGGCGCTGGCGGGAAAGAAATCCGGGAAGAAGATGTACGTGATGGACGAGCCAACGACGGGCCTCCACCTCGAGGACATCAGAAAGCTGGCGAAGGTTTTCGACCGCCTTCTCGAGCAGGGGCACACGCTGGTGCTCATCGAGCACAATCTCGACGTGATAAAGCTCGCCGACTGGATCATCGATCTTGGCCCGGAAGGCGGTATCGGGGGGGGCAAGGTCGTCGCGATGGGTCGTCCGGAAGATGTGGCGAAGGTCGAAGACTCGCACACCGGACGCTGGCTGGCGCCGCTGCTGGAGCGACGCATCGAGAGCGAGGAGATCTCACCTCGGATAGGCTTCGCGCGATCCAATGTCGAACCTATGTCGCGGCAGCTGGCTCTTTAGCAACGCAAGCCGACCGCTTCGACGTTCGCTAGCGGGATTCCTGCGCCATGCGGGCGAGCTTGGCCGAGACGGCGCGCGGCACGAATCGGCTGGCTTGAGCGACAATTTTGTTCTTGATGCCCGGGATTGCGACGCGCCGGCCGTGCATCATCGCAGCGACCCCAAATGCCGCCACATCGGCGGCGTGCGCGATTCCGAAAGCTGTGAACAGTCGCGAGCTCCTTAGGTCAGCCGACGCCGCGAAGCGGGTGCGTGTAGGTCCCGGACACAGCGCCGTCACCGTGACACCGCTGTGGCGCAGCTCCTCGGCGAGCGCTTGCGAGAAGCTGAGCACGTAAGCTTTGGTGGCGTAGTAAACAGCCATCAGCGGTCCCGGCTGAAACGCGGCCGTGGACGCAACGTTGAGCACGCGACCCGCCTTGCGCTTGATCATCGCCGGCAGGAACAGTTTGGTGAGGTGCGTGAGCGCGGAGATGTTGACCTGAATCATCTCCAGCTCTCGCTGAAGCTTCGTGTCCGCGAACTCGCCTCCGACTCCGAATCCGGCGTTGTTGACCAGCACGTCGATCGGAATGTTCTCGTTATGCAGAAAGTCGAAGATCGCTTGCGGAGCATCGGGGCGCCGCAAATCGGCGGCGAAGACGTGGACCTTGGCGCCGAATTTTCCCTCAAGCTGACCGGCTGCCGCCTCGAGCGTATCCCGCGTGCGCGCCACGAGCACGAGATCCAATCCGTTTCGGGCGAGAACCTTGGCGATCTCCAGTCCGATGCCGCCGGAGCCGCCGGTGACGAGCGCGGTCGGACGTTGGGTGCCGTTTCGTTTTGATCGCATGGATGGAAGTTAGCGGATACTGGTTATGGCAGAATTACTGAGCGAGCACTCACACGGTTCGGTTGATTCGAGGGCTCCAAGTTGCTAGTTTGCGTAGCTGATCCCGAGTAGCTCAGGTGGTAGAGCAGGTGACTGTTAATCACCGGGTCGGGGGTTCGAGTCCCTCCTCGGGAGCTGTTATAAGACTCGGCAACGCAACTGCTTACGGCAACGGGCGCTTCCAATCGGGAGCGCCCGTTGTCGTTCTGTGTGACCATAGTGTGACAACTCTGTCTCTGAATTCAGCCGAGCCTTTTTTCGATGCGCACGACCTTCGTCGCACATCTGGGCGAGCCGAGTGCCGCCACTGCACGCGATACGCGCGATCGCGTGCTTGCTCTCCATGTGGCCGTGGTGTCAATTCTCCTGCTGCACGGTCTCAGCGTACCTCGGCGCGCCGATGCCGAGGCGCTGCGGGCGATAGACATTCGGTGTTCCACAATGAACCTGCTGCGGATCGCTCATGGCAAGACGCAAACTGCCTCTTTCGTTCGTTTTTCTGTTGCTCGCCACCTGCAGGGACAGTTCCGCGCCCGCGAGCGGGACAAAACCGAATCCGAATCCGAATCCGCAGTCTGTGTCAGTACTGACGCAGCACAATGACAACAGCCGGTCAGGCTGGAACGACAACGAAACCGCGTTGACCACCACCAATGTCAACGTTCAGCAATTTGGCCAGGTGTTCACGCTCCCCGTGGACGACCAGGTGTATGCCCAGCCGCTGGTCGTCGGCCATGTCAACATCGGTGGCAGCGACCACAACGTCGTCCTCGTCGCCACCGTCAACAACACGCTTTATGCGTATGACGGAGACAACGGCACGCTGTACTGGCAAAAGAGCTTCACGGCCCCGGGCATGCGGCCGCCGCAACACGGCGACATGACAGGGGCGTGTAGTGGCTCGTACCAGGATTTCAGCGGCAGCATCGGGATCGTCGGTACCCCGGTGATCGATGCAGGGACGGGGACGATGTATTTCGTTGCCCGCAGTACCACGGGCAGCACGTTCGTTCAGTTCCTGCATGCCGTGAACATCGTCGATGGGAATGACATCCCCGGCAGCCCGACGAAAATTACTGCCACCTCCAGCGGGAATGGCGACGGAACCGTCAACGGCGTGATTGCTTTCGATGCACAGCGCCAGAACCAGCGTCAGGGATTGACGCTGCTCAACGGCGTCGTGTATGTGACTTTCTCATCCCACTGTGATTGGGGCCCGTACCACGGATGGATACTGGGCTACGACGCTTCGACCATGCAACAGCGGGTTCTCTACAATGCCACGCCCAACGGATACGCGGGGGGCATGTGGGAAAGCGGTACCGGCATGGCTGCGGATGCCGCAGGCAATCTGTATGTGGTGACCGGCAACGGCACGGTGGGAGACGCTGGTGATCCGACGAGCCCAACCAATCGCGGCTCAAGCGCCCTCAAACTCACGCCGACCGGTTCGACTCTGCGGGTGGCGAGTTACTTCACGCCCTTCAATTACCAGTTCCTCAACGACAATGACCTGGATTACGGAGGGATGGGTGCGTTCCTGATTCCCAATTCAGGCCTTTACCTGACCGGGGGCAAGGACGGGAATCTGTATCTGCTGAACAAGGATGCCATGGGCGGCTACCTGCCATCCTCCAACCAGGTGCAGCAAGTAGTTCCGCTGAGCAGCAATGCCAACATGCATTGTCAGGCTGCCTACTACAAAGGGAGCTCGAAGGAATTCGTCTACGTATGGTCCGAGAATGATCCGTTGCGTGCCATCCAGTTCGACCGCGCCAGCAACTTGCTGAGCCCACAGGGCCAGGTTGTGTCCAGCGCAGCGGGACCGACCGGGCAAAGCGGGGCGGTCTTGTCGGTTTCGTCCAACGGCTCCCAAGAAGGGACCGGCATTCTGTGGGCGTCATACGCATCCAGCGGTGATGCGGAACATGCCATAAGCCCTGGAATACTGAGAGCGTTCGACGCGAATGACATAAGCAAGGAGCTGTGGAACAATCAACGGAGTCCCCGCGACGCCGGAGGCAATTACGCGAAATTCGCCGCTCCGACGATCGCCAACGGACACGTGTACCTGCCGACTTTCTCCAACCGGGTCGTCGTGTACGGATTGCAGTAACGGGAGGGATCCAGGGCGCTTACGCTTCGATGGAGGGGGCTGAGAGCATTTCGGCGAACCGTTCGATCTGGAGCTGTTACAACCCTCTATATAGCAGCGAGACATCACAAACGGGCACTCCCATTCGGTGTGTCCGTTTTGCTTTCTGCTTGACTGTTGCCTGAGAGACTAATAATTCTGGCTCTCGTGAGGTCGCTTCTCTCGCTTGCCCCAGATCAAGGACCGCTGAATACGGAGTTGAAAAACTTATGACGAAAAAGATTAATCGCCGACAATTCATCGAGTCCTCCGCCCTGGCTGCCGGCGCCACTATGTTCGCCCCAACGATCATTGAAGCTCTGGGTATCGGGACGAGAACTGCAATGGGATATCCTGCTGCTCAGAAACCACTCTCTTCTTACGATAGGCAAGTGCGAGAGCTGCTCGCCAGAATGACCCTGGAAGAGAAGATCGGCCAGATGACCCAGGCGGAGCAGGACGCCCTGAAAGATGTCAATGACATTCAAAAATATTTCCTGGGCTCACTCTTGAGCGGCGGAGGCTCGGACCCCAAGGCGGGCAACAGCCTCGCTGCCTGGACTGACATGTGCGATGGCTATCAGGAGCACGCACTGAAGACCCGTCTCCGCATTCCCCTGCTCTACGGAGCAGATGCTGTGCACGGTCATAACAACGTCCTGGGCGCGGTGATGTTTCCGCACAACGTTGGTCTGGGCTGCACGCGCAATCCGAAGCTCGTTGAAAGCGCTGCGCGGGTGACTGCGGAAGAAGTGCGCGCCACCGGCGTCAATTGGGCGTTTGCTCCCTGCGTCACGGTTCCGCGCGATGAAAGATGGGGCCGAACCTACGAAGGGTTCGGGGAAGCGCCAGAGCTCGCTCGGACCTTGGGAGAAGCCGCGGTCAGGGGTCTGCAGCGCGACGATCTCGGTGATCCTTTGAGCGTTTTGGCGTGCGCCAAGCACTTTGTTGGGGACGGCGGCACTACGATCGGGACGGCTGGGTTTGCCAATCCCGAGGGAAAGCACCTGCTCGACCAGGGCGATACGCAACTGAGCGAAGCGGATTTGAGAAAGATTCATTTGCAGGGCTACATCAGCACTGTCAAAGCCGGCGTCGGCTCCATCATGCCCTCATACAACAGTTGGAATGGAGTCAAGGTCTCAGGCAGCAGGAGGCTGCTCACTGGCATCCTGAAACAGGAGCTGGGCTTCGAAGGCTTCCTGATTTCCGACTACAAGGCCGTCAATCAGATAACCAAAGACTATAAGGAAGCCATCGGCATCTCGATCAACGCAGGTATGGACATGGTGATGGTGCCGACCGACTATGAACAGTTCTTCAATCTGCTGCTGGAGCTGGTCAAGGAAGGCAAGGTGCCCATGGCGCGGATAGACGATGCCGTCACGCGCATCCTGCGAGTCAAATTCGCCATGGGATTGATGAACAAGAGCCGATCTCCGCTGGCTGACCGGCGTTTGCACAAGACCTTTGGCTCGGCCAAACATCGCCAGGTCGCGCGCGAATGCGTGCGCCAATCATTGGTGCTGCTCAAGAATGAGAAGCGCACTTTGCCTTTATCGAAGAAACTTGCGCGCATTCATGTCGGAGGCAAAAGCGCCGACGATATCGGCAACCAATGCGGCGGCTGGACTATCGAGTGGCAGGGCAAGAGCGGTGAGGTTACCCCTGGCGGGACGACCATTCTCAAGGCCATTCAAAACACGGTTTCGCCGGCGACAAAGGTGACGTCGTCGAAAGATGGTAGTGGCGCCGGCGGCGCGGACGTCGGAATCGTCGTGATCGGCGAAACACCATACGCCGAAGGCGTGGGAGACAGGGACGACCTCGCGCTCGCCGCGGAAGATGTGACGGCGATCAACAACATGAAGCAGGCGGGCATTCCGGTTGTTGTTGTGCTCTTTTCTGGACGCCCGATGATCATCAACGACGCGCTGGGGCGCTGCGATGCTTTTGTTGCAGCCTGGTTGCCGGGGACGGAAGGGCAAGGTGTGACGGATGTGCTCTTCGGTGATTACAAACCAACGGGCAAACTATCCTTTTCGTGGCCCCGGTCCATGGCGCAGATTCCGATTAACGTAGGCGACAAAAATTACGATCCGCTTTTCAAGTACGGCTTCGGATTAACCTTCGCTTAACAGCGTCTCGAACCCATCACGCCCGCTTCTCCTAGGGCTTCGTTCTAGGCTTCCGCTGACCCTTCGCCCGTATATCAGGCGGCGCCCCCTCCCCTGCCACGAGCCAGCCGACCGTAGTAGCCAACACTGCAGCGAGTTGCCCCAACGTCTCAATATCTGGCCCGGCTAGTCCGGACTCCCATTCGCTAACAGCCTTTTGAGTAACCCCCCCGACCTTCGCGCCAAGGGCCGCTTGGGTAATCCCGGCCCCTTCGCGCGCTCTCCTTAGCCTCCTCCCAAAGTCCCCTTTCGTCGGCCGCAAAATTTCCCCCTTGACAGGGTATACCTAGCGGGTATATACACGTCGGGCAGATACGCACGGTTACACGCACGGTTACACGCACGGTAACAACCTAAGGCCTGCAAGGATGCCTATGTCACCCGATGAAATCAAGAAAGAACTCGAGGATCGAGACATCTCGATGTCTGCTGTCGGGCGTCGTCTCCGCCCCGGGGTTTCGCGCGTGTCTGTGGCTCGCGTGGTCAATCAGGTACCTGGTTCCAAGAGCGCGCGGATTCAGCGGGCGGTCGCGAGAGCGATCGGGAAAGAACCCGAAGAAGTGTTCGGGGCGGGGACCCTGCAGAGCGCGATTTTCAACAGCGTCAACTTCTCGAGCATCGCCACCGACGCTAATGGCGTCATCCAGATCTTCAACGTCGGCGCCGAGCGGATGCTGGGCTACACCGCCGCCGAAGTGATGAACAAGATCACGCCGGCCGATATTTCCGATCCGCAGGAAGTGATCGCGCGCGCCAAAGCG
>JADGQV010000004.1 GCA_017881465.1 Gemmatimonadaceae bacterium | reverse complement strand
GCCGACATCGCCGCACTCGCCTCGTACGGCAGAAAAACCGTCTTCTGCGCATTCGCGGCGATCGCGGTGAGTGACTCAAGATATCCCTTCGCAATCAGATAGCGCGCCGGATTCCCCTCGGCGCCCAAGCCTTTCGCGATCACCTGCAGCGCCTGCGATTCCGCTTGCGCCACCGCCAGTCTCGCCTGCGCCTGACCCTCCGCCTGCAAAATCGCCGCCTGTTTCTGACCTTCCGCGTTCACGATCGCCGACTGCTTCAACCCCTCGGCGCGAAGAATCGCCGACGCTTTTTCTCCCTCCGCCGTCGTCACCACCGCCCGCCGCGAACGCTCGGCTGTCATCTGCTTCTCCATCGTCAGCTTTATCTCTTCCGGCGGATCGATGTTCTTGAGCTCGACGCGCACCACCTTGACTCCCCACTGCTGGGTCGCTGCGTCGAGCGCGGCGCGGAGCTGCGAGTTGATCTCGTCACGCGACGTGAGTGTGTGATCGAGATCGAGTGAGCCGATCGCGTTCCGCAGCGCGGAGAGAGTGAGCTGCTCGATGCCCATCTCCAAATTCTGCACCTCGTACGTCGCACGGACGGGATCCACCAGCAGGTAATAGATCACCGCGTCTACTTCCATCGTCACGTTGTCGCGGGTGATGACCGGCTGCGGCTCGATTCGCGTGATTCGCTCACGCAGATCGTGCGACGCGCGAACGGAGTCGATGAACGGCAGAATCAGATTGAGGCCCGGCTCGGCCTGGGTATGGAACTTTCCGAGCCGCTCGATGATCTTCACCTGCTTCTGCGACACGACTTTCACCGAGCGGGCGAGAACGACCAGAATGAGGACGATGAATCCGACCAGGACGTATGGCATTAATGCTCCGTCAGTTGATTAGTAGTTACCACCGCTCGGCAGCACCGCGACCGGCGCGACGAGCAGAACGATGCCGTCGGACCCGAGGACTTCGACGAGCGCGTCTTCCAGAATCGGCTCGGTGCTGCTCGCCGCCCAGTCGTGGCCCTGGACAAGCACGCGGCCCGTTCCATTGACCGGGTCGATGGCCGTCGTCACCCGCGCCGTCTGTCCGATCAATGCGTCGGTGCGGGAGAGCACGCCGACGCTGCCGAGTCTTCGAAGCAGGCGGGGCCGAAGCAGCGCAGGAATAAGCAGCGCTGCCAGGGCGAACCCGAGGATCTGTCCGACCGGCGGCACGCCCAGGGCTGCGAGAGTGCCGGCGAGCAACGCCGCCACCCCGCCGAACAGAAAAATAAGGTTGAGATTTGTCGCCTCGATCACGAGCGCGACTATCGCGATCGCCATCCAGAGCAACGCGCCATTTATCGGCATAGGTCCGTCTTCTCGACGTTTGAGGTTGATGAAGTTATCGAGCTTTTCAGTCGACAACATCACCGTAAAGCTCCGCCCCTGACGGCCTTGGATATGCGCCATTCCGTGAGTGCCCGCTAGCCCTCAGCCGCTATCGTCCGGGTCGGGGTCCTTTGCGTCAACGAGGCTCGTTTCCCCAGGCTTTTTCGACATCCAGGCGACGGTGAGCGTCCCGTCGTTTTCCATTGTAACGGCGTCGACGTCCTCGACGCGGGTGACTCCCTCGGCTCTAATGGCGCCCCGAACCTCCTCCTCCGTCACGCGCTCTCTCCTGAGCGCGGCGGAAATGAACTTTCCGTGCGATAGCAGAAGCGTCGGCTCGCCGTTGATGATCCGCTCTGCCCTCGGAAACCTGGCCGCGAGCTCGGCGAGCAGTATCTGGATGCCGATCAGAGTCGCCAGGGCGGCGACGCCTTCGATCAGCGTCACGTCCTTTGATATGATCATCGACGCGAACACGGAACCGACGGCAACGACGAACACGAAGTCGAACACGTTCAGCTTGGAGAGAGTTCTCTTGCCTGAAATGCGCAGCATCGTGAACAGCGCGGCGAACCCGACGACAGACAGCGTCACGGTGCGCTCGACGTTGTACCAGCTCTCAAAAAAGAAGGGTGTGTGCCCCATTAGCCTCGCCTGTGAACGCGGCGGAGAGATTGTGCCGCACACCGGCGCCGCCAATGGGTATTCTATAGCAGGGATCGCGCCGCCTGACGTGTATATTTGAGACAATGAATAAGCTCGCATATCTTCTCTTGCTGCCGCTAAGCATCAATCGACATGAAGGACTTCCGCGGAATGCGGGCAGTCTCTCATTGCGTCCTGTCCGCTGGACCGTGGTCGGTGGCAGCTCGCCTCGCGACGTCGTTTCGGGACGCACGGTACCGATCACGCTGCAGGCCGAGATCGCAAAGGGTTGGCATATTTACTCCCTGACGCAGAAGCCCGGCGGCCCGATTCCGCTCCGGCTCGAGCTCGTCGGAGCTGCTGACGTGGTCGTGCGCGGGGTGATCAACGCTCCGAAACCGGAGCGGACCTTCGACAAGAATTTTGGAATTGAGACCGAGCTTTATTCCGGCACCGCGCGGTTCACGATTCCGGTGGGCGTGCCCGGTCACTCGCTCGCCGGCATTCGCAGATTCCAGATTGCTGCCCGCTATCAGGTCTGCAGCGACAAGGTCTGTCTGCCGTCGCGCACGGACAAGCTCGACGTAGCGATTCGCATCGCGGGACGGAGATGAGCTCGGGATTTCTCTGGCTCGCGGCGAGCACAGGCCTCCTTTCGCTTCTTACTCCCTGCGTTTTTCCTATGGTGCCCGTCACCATCGCGTACTTCTCGACGCCGGAGGACGGCGAGCGAGCGGGCGCGCGGAGAGCGCTGCTCTTCGGGCTGGGAATAGTCGGCACGTTCACGGTTCTGGGTCTCGCGCTGGCGGCGGTGTTCGGAGCGGCGGGCCTCAACCGGTTCGCGGCCGATCCGTGGGTGAACATGACGCTCGCGATCCTCTTTCTTCTGTTCGCGACGAATCTGTTTGGCTGGCTCGAGCTGAGTCTCCCCTGGCGCGTCGTCAACGCCGTCGATCGTTCCGCGCGCAAAACACCACGGGGCAGCTCGCTCGGCGCACTCCTCATGGGCGCAACGTTCACCCTGACGTCGGTCACCTGTACGGCGCCGTTCGTGGGAACGCTGCTGGTGCTTGCGTCGCGGGGGTCGTGGGCGATGCCCGTGGTCGGAATGGTCGTCTATTCGACGGCGTTCGCTCTGCCTTTCGTCGTGCTCGCGCTGGCGCCACGCCTGGTTACGAGACTGCCGCGAGCGGGTCAGTGGATCCGGACCCTTCGCGTCCTGATCGGAATTCTCGAAGTCGGCGCGGCCATCAAGTTCGTGTCTAACGCCGATCTCGTTCTGGGGTGGGGAGTATTCACGCGACAGGTGGTTCTGTTTTTCTGGATGGCGCTCGCGATCGCCGCCGCCGCCTATCTCGGACGCGATCTGCGAGCGAAGATCGAGCGACCCGAATCGCGCCTGACAGGAATCATCCCGGTCATGATCGCGCTCCTTCTCGCTGCCTGGCTGGGGTCGGGGCTGAGTGGGCGACCGCTGCGCCAGATCGAGGCATTTCTTCCTCCGTCGGCTCCGGTCGCGGCGCTTGCGTCCGGCGGCGGCACGATGCCAACCTGGCTTCTCAACGATTACGACGGCGCGCTCAAAGCGGCGCGAACATCAGGCAAGCTGGTTTTCGTCGACTTCACCGGATACACGTGCACCAATTGCCGGTGGATGGAGGCCAACATCTTCAGTCGTCCCGATGTTGGTGCCGAGCTGGGGCAATTCGTTCTGGCGCGGCTGTATACCGATGGTGAAGGCGAGATCTACGAGAGACAGCAGGCCTTTCAGGAGCAGACGTTCGGGACGGTTGCCCTGCCTCTCTACGCGGTCGTCGACGCCGACGGCAAAGTGCGCTCGACGTTCACGGGACTTACCCGCAACCCCGCAGAATTCATCGCGTTCCTTCAGCGCGCGCGCGGCTAGGGCTTCTTCGGCGCCCGAGCGATGCCTGCCTTGCCGGCACGCTTGAGCACTTCTTCCGCGGTCGACAGCGGGCCGTGATGGGCGAGCTTCTCCTTCTCGAGTTTCTTAGCGACCGCCTCGGTCTCGCTGTCCTTTTTGCCGCGCCGGAATATGAACTCCGGAGCGAGCACGATGCCGAGCAGCGTCAGCGGAAGAATCTGCAACGTCTGAATAAGTAGAGAGACAGCGATGGCGTCGTTGCGGGGCACTCCGAACTGCTCCGCCGTCAGTGCGTACACGAACTGAAAAAATCCGACGTTCCCCGGTGTGGCCCGGATGATCAACCCGACGTTGATGCCGAGGAGGCAGGCCAGACTTCCTGCGAGCGGGATTGGGACGTGCGCCGCTGCTGCGGCGAGCTCGAAAGTCCACAGCTGGCACGCCCACGAACCCAGCGACAGAAGAGTCGCCGCGAGGAATCGGGGTCCTGTTGCCAGGCGTCCAGCTGTCTGTCCGAAGCTCACGAAATACGCACGAACCTTTCCCCACACGGTGCGTGGCTTGGCGCGGCGCTCGGGCACGTGCTCGGGCTTGATGTGCCTGGTGGCGTAAACGAAAAACACCAGCAGGAGGACTATGACGACGAGGAGGATCTCCGCTGGCACCTTCCACCGCTCGAACTGCGGCGGAAGCTGGAACGCGAGGACGCCGAATACCAGCAGAATCACGAATCCTATGGGATCGAACAGCTTCTCGAGCGCCATCGATGCGAGCACCGTGGAGCTGGGGACGCCGGTCGCGCGGGACACGAACACCACGCGCGCCGCGTCTCCGCCGCTGGCGACGAGAATATTGTTGAGGCCGGCGCCCGCGACCGTCGCACGCACCGCGAGGGGGAGCGACGTGATGCCGATCGGGCGCAGAAAGAGCCACCACCGGACGCCCTTGATCAGCACTGAGAGAAAGTTGACGCCGAGAGCCGCGGCGAGGAGCGGGAGCGATGCGTGCCGCATCGAGCTCCACGCTTCGTGCCAGTTGATCTTTGTCGCGAAATAAATGAGGAGGACGAGAATCGCGGCGGAGAGCGCCCAGCGAATCCCTTTCTTCAGCCCTGCCCTCATTCAGTGGGCAGAGTCGCGAACTCGTAGCCCTGTTCTTTCAGGCGGTCGATGATATGCGGGAGAGCAGCCGCTGTCTGCATCCGGTCGCCGTCCGGGTTGTAGCCGTCGCCGTCGTGCAGCAGCACGATCGAGCCCGGAGAAACTCCTTCGAGCGTGCGCCGCACGATCTCGTCGACTCCCGGGCGATCGCTGTCCCAGACGCCGAGTGACCAGCCGACTGTGCGCTCGCCATAGGAGCGCGCGATCGGAGTCGTCCAGGGACTCCGAAAGCCGTGAGGAGCGCGGAAGTACCGGGGTGCGGGAGCGCCCGCGCGCTTGATCGCTCGAATTCCGAGGCGAATGTCGCGGCTCACGTAGAACGGGCTCTTGAACTGCAGCTTGCGGTGGAAGTAGCCGTGATTGCCGAGCTGGTGGCCTTCCTGCGACATGCGTCGAACGAGCTCGGGCCAGCGCTCCGCGTGACTCCCCAGCACGAAGAAAGTTGCCTGCACTCCCTTCTCGGCGAGCGTGTCGAGAATCAGCGGCGTCGCATCGGGGTTCGGCCCATCGTCAAACGTCAACGCCACAACTTTCCTGTCGCCGGAAATTCTGCCCAGCGCGCGGCCGAACAGCGGACTGTTGCGGTGGAAAGCACCGTGCACCGCTCCGCCTATCACCGACACTCCCAGAGCTGCATACCCGATCATTCGCGTGTAGCCCGTCCCAGTACGGCTGTGTAGATGTCGAGCACAGCCTCGGTCACTTTGGCCCAGGAGTACTGTTCCGCCTCCTGCCGGCCTTGCTTTCCGAGTCTGGCCCTCAAGGTTTCGTCGTCCAGCAGCCTCACCAGGGCGTCCGCGAGAGCCTCCGTGTCACCACAGTGCACCATTAGTGCCTCCCGCTCGTGTTTTACCACATCCCGGAAGCCATAGATGTCGGAGCAGACGACCGGCGTCTCGCACGCCATCGATTCGAGGAGGGTAATTCCGAATGATGCCTTGGTGGTGGGGCAGGCGTACATCGCGCTGTGCGCGTAATAGCCGGGGCGCTCTCCGAGGACTGAGCCTACGAAGGTGATGTCGGGATCGCCCCCGGCGGCGCGGTAGTAGTGCTTGCGGAGCGGGCCATCGCCGACGACCACGAGCTGAGCCTGGCGGTTTCTGCCGCGGACCTTCTGGAAAGATTCTATGAGAGTGGTGAGGCCGTTGCGGGGATCGAATCTTCCGAGGAAGAGAATGACGGGAACATCGGTGCGCAGAGCGGCGGGGCGGGGAGCGTGCGGGTTGAAGACATCGGTGTCGATTCCGTTGGGGATGATCGTCCAGTTCGCCTCGAAGTATCGATTGAGTGCTATCGTCGTCGAGTGCGACACCGCGATTGCCGCGTGGAGCTGATCGAGTCGCTTCTGGAAGTATCGGTTCCCGATGGCGTAGGCCATCGACCGATCGAAATAAGTGTGAAAGGTCCCGACGACCGGGCAGTCTGCTTCCTCGATCGCCATGACCGGAAGAACGGGGCTGAGCGGGGAGTGGACGTGAATGATGTCGTACTGCCCGAGGCTGAATACGCGGCGCAGGTTCTTTCTCAGCTCGAGTCCCCACGTAAATCGCGCCTGCGATCCATTCGCGTACACCGGCTGGCTCCTGCCGATGCGAATGACGTGGGGCTCCTCCCGCGCGCCGGGCATGTTCGAGGTGATGATGTCGACGTGGTGTCCGTAGCGGCGCGCTTCGCGGGCGAAGAAGTGTACGTGCTCGCAGATGCCGCCGAGGTGCGGGTAGTAGTACTCCGTGACGAGAGCTATTCTGAGCGGGCGCGCATGCTGGTTGCGCGCCATCGGGAGCGATCCCGCCGGCATCAGCTCGATGCGGCGCGAGTGCGCGAGCTTACGCGTCAAGAGCGGCATGTGCAGCGGCTAAGCGCGCGATTGGAACTCTGAATGGTGAGCACGATACATAATCGAGACCGAGCGAATGAAAGAAAGAAATGGAGCGCGGCTCTCCGCCGTGCTCCCCGCATATCCCCAGCTTGATCTTAGGACGAACTCGTCGTCCATCCTCAACAGCGATCCCTACGAGTCTACCCACCCCTTCGGTGTCAAGCACCTGGAATGGATCGTCTGGAAAAATACCCCGATCAATGTAAGAGGGAAGGAACCGGCCCGCATCGTCGCGGCTGAGCCCTAGTGTAGTCTGCGTCAGGTCATTTGTTCCAAATGAGAAGAATTCGGCGGACTGCGCGATTTGTCCAGCGGTGAGCGCGGCGCGCGGTAGCTCGATCATCGTTCCAACCAAATACGGAATCTTTTCTCCCATTGCGCCGAGCACGCGCTCGGCCACGTCCTCTATGATCGCGCGCTGATTGTCGAACTCCTTCACCGTCGCGACGAGCGGAATCATGATCTCCGGCTTGACCACGATGCCGCGCCGCATCGCGCGCACCGCCGCTTCGAGAATCGCCCGTCCCTGCATTTCTGTAATCTCCGGGTAAGAAATCCCGAGCCTGCAGCCGCGGTGCCCGAGCATGGGATTTGTCTCACGAAGAGACTCTATGATGCGATTCAGGTCGGCGCGGGGGATGTCGAGAGTGCGAGCAAGGAGCTTGGCCTCCTCTCCCCCGTGCGGAAGAAACTCGTGCAAGGGCGGGTCCAGCAGCCGGATTGTGACCGGCAGTCCGTCCATCGCCTCGAAGATTCCCTCGAAATCCGCGCGCTGCATTGGCAGCAACTTCTTGAGTGCGCGTCTGCGCCCAGCCTCCTCGCGCGCGACGATCATCTCGCGCATCGCCGTGATCCGGTCGCCTTCGAAGAACATGTGCTCGGTTCTGCACAAGCCGATGCCTTCGGCGCCAAAGCTGCGCGCGATGCGCGCGTCGCGAGGAGTGTCGGCGTTGGCGCGCACACGGAGGGTGCGAACCTCGTCGGCCCAGCCGAGCAGCTCGGCGTACGACTGGTAGAGGGGTGCCTGAGCGCGAGCGAGAGTCCCGTTCGTCACGCGCACCACCTCGCTCGGGATCGTCGCCAGATCGCCCGCGAAGACGCGGCCCGTTGCGCCGTCGAGTGTCAGCCAGTCGCCCTCTGCGACCTCGGTCCCGTTGACGCTAAAGGATTTCCGGTCCAGATCGAGCTGTATGTCCTTGCAGCCGACGATCGCGCATTTTCCCATTCCCCGCGCGACGACGGCGGCGTGGCTCGTCATGCCGCCACGTGCGGTGAGAACTGCGCGCGCCGCGACGATGCCGTGGAAATCCTCCGGCGTGGTCTCATCGCGGACGAGAATCACGCTCTCGCCGGCGTGCGCGCGCTGCTCGGCGGTGTCGGGATCGAACACCGCGCGCCCACTGGCCGCTCCTGGACTCGCGGGAAGACCGAGGCAGAGAGGCGTGGCGCGAATCGATGGGTCGATGATCGGGTGCAGCAGCTGGCCGAGGTGCGCGGCCGGAACTCGTCGCACGGCTTCGATCTTGTCGATCAATCCTTCGCTCACCATGTCGTGCGCGATGCGCACGGCGGCGGCGGCGGTGCGCTTGCCGGTGCGCGTCTGCAGGAGATACAGCTTGCCGCGCTCGACGGTGAATTCGAGGTCCTGCATTTCCCGGTAATGCCGCTCGAGCCGCTCCTGGGTATCCATCAACTCGTTGTAAGCGCCGGGGAACTTCTTCGCCATCTCGTCAATGTCGAGCGGAGTGCGGAGTCCGGAAACCACATCCTCGCCCTGCGCGTTGACGAGGAACTCACCGTAGAAGCGCCGCTCTCCGGTCGACGGATTGCGCGTAAACGCGACGCCGGTTCCGGAGTCCTCCCCAAGATTGCCGAACACCATTGCGACGACACTGACCCCGGTCCCGAGGTCCTCGGGGATTCCGTTGACCCGGCGGTAGTCTTTCGCCTTTTTGAGCGTCCAGGATTTCCAGACGGCTTCGATCGCACCCCAGAGCTGCACCACCGGATCGCGCGGGAAGTCGGCGCCCGTCCGATTCCGCACGAGCGCCTTGTATTCCTCGACCAGGTGTCTCAGATCGTTTTCCCCAAGATCGGCGTCGGAGCTTGCGCCTGCGGTCATCCGCTTCGCTTTCAGAAGGTGCTCGAAGTCCTGGATCGAGATTCCGAGCACGACGTCCGAGTACATCTGGATGAAGCGACGAAAGGAGTCGTACGCGAATCGCGCATTCTGGCTCTGCTCGGCCAGCGCAGTTACGGCGCGATCGTTGAGACCTAGGTTGAGGATCGTTTCCATCATCCCCGGCATGGAGACAGGCGCTCCTGATCTTACGGAGACGAGAAGCGGATTTTTCGGATCCCCCAGCTTCTTGCCCGTGACCTTCTCCAGCCGTTCGACGTTTCCCTCGACCTCGGCGCGGAGCTTGTCGGAATATCTTCCGCTATTGAGGTACTCGATGCATTCGCTGCATGCGATCGTCAATCCGGCCGGAACTGCAACGCCGAGATTCGTCATCTCGGCGAGGTCCGCACCCTTGCCGCCGAGGATGCTCCTCATGTCCCGCGTACCCTCGGCGGACCCATTGCCGAAGAAGAAAACCGACTGCGCCATGGACGTCAGCAGCCACAGCCGAAGCGGAGCTTCTCCGGGTCGGCAGGCGGGGGCGTGGGGTAGTCGCCGGAGAAGCAGGCGTGACAGAACCCCGATGGGCCACCAGGCACCGATTCGAGCATCCCGTCAAGCGTGAGGTATCCGAGCGTATCGGCGCCCACCGCGGTCGTGATCTCGTCAATGCTCATGTTGGCCGCGATCAGCTCCTCACGAGTCGGCGTATCGATGCCATAGTAGCACGGCCCTGTGACCGGCGACGAGCTGACGCGGAGATGCACCTCTCTCGCCCCCGCGGCGCGGACCATGTTCACGAGGCCACGCGTAGTCGTGCCGCGAACGATGGAGTCGTCCACCATCACCACGCTCTTGTCACGGAGCACTTCGCGAACCGCGTTGTACTTCACTTTGACCTTCGCGTCGCGTCCGGCCTGGGTTGGCTGAAGGAATGTCCGTCCGACGTAGTGATTTCGAATCAGCGCCAGCTCGAGCGGCAGCCCCGACTCTTCGGCGAAACCGAGCGCCGCCGAGTTGGAGGAATCGGGGACGCTGAAGACGAGATCCGCCGTCGGGGCGGGGAAGTCGCGCGCCAGACGGCGACCCAACTCTCGTCGCGCCCTATCCACCGAGCCGCCAAATACCTGGCTGTCGGGACGCGAGAAGTAGACGTACTCGAAGACGCACTTTTTCGAATCCAGCTTCTCGAGTGGAAAGATCGAACGCATCCCGCTCTCATCGATGGCTATGATCTCGCCGCGCTCCACCTCACGCTCGAGCGTCGCGCCAAGGAGATCGAGAGCGCAGCTTTCCGACGCGAAGACCGTAGCGTCGCCGAGCTTGCCCATCACCAGGGGCCGCCACCCGCGCGGATCGCGCGCCGCCAATAGCGTGTTTCCAACGATGACCGTGAGACAGTAGGCTCCCTCTACGCCCTTCAGCGCATCCGCGAGCCTATGTTCCGGCTTGACTGAAGATGAACGTGCCATCCTGTGTACGAGGACTTCGGAATCCATCGTCGTAGTGAAGATCGAGCCGGCGTCCTCGAGCTCGCGGCGTAGCTCGCTGGCGTTCGTCAGGTTTCCGTTGTGGGCGAGGCCGATGTGCCCGTCGCGAAACCGCGCGAGCATGGGCTGAGCGTTCTCGATGGTGGAAGAGCCGGCGGTGCTGTAGCGCGTGTGACCGATCGCGATGCCACCGCGCAGCGTCTGGACGTCGGACACGGCGAACGCATCGGATACGAGACCCATTCTCTTGATCGCTCTCGCGCCCTGCTCACGATCGACGGCAACGATGCCCGACGATTCCTGTCCGCGATGCTGAAGCGAGTACAGGCCGAGGTGCGTCAGCGCCGCCGCGTTTTCCGCACCGTAGATCCCGAAGATTCCGCACATATCAGTGAGCCGCCACGGGAGCCAGCTCGTCGAAGGTCGCGTGCTCGGGCGTGCGCGCCATAATTCCCGGGATGGTCTCGTGATAGGCGCGACGGAGACGCGCGAGCGGGCTACGCATCGATCTCTTCGGCAGCTTGATGGCGAGCGTATCCGATTCGCGTAGCACTCTGCCGATCCGCGCGCAGGGAACTCCCGCCTTTGCGGCGATCTCGATCACACGCTCGGGAGCCGGGCTCGATACGACTATGCGTCCCTGGCTTTCGCCGAACAGAATCGCGCGATCCTGGAGAGCCGAATGACTCGATAGATCGATTTCCGCGCCGCTCACGCCTTCGGGATTGGCAATGCAGCATTCCGACAGCGCGACCGCGAGTCCGCCGTCACTGCAATCGTGGGCGGAGCTGACCACGCCGGCGCGGATCGCTTCGAGCAACGCGTCGATCAGCGCCTTTTCCCGCTCGACGTCGCACCGCGGTGGCGCTCCAAGCACCTTCCCGTGAATCGTGGCGAGATATTCGCTGCCGCCGAGCTCGCCGCCGAGCTCGCCGAGCAGAAGGATCGCGTCGCCGTCCCGCTGGAACGTTGCGCGCGTTATGTGCGACAGGTCGTCGATCAGTCCGACCATTCCGATTACCGGCGTTGGATACACGGCGCCGGACGGACTCTCATTGTACAGAGAAACGTTTCCCCCGGTCACCGGAGTCCCGAGCGCGCGACACGCCTCTCCCATTCCCGCCACGGCTTCCTTGAGCTGGTAGAAGACTTCCGGGCGGGTCGGATTTCCGAAGTTGAGACAGTTGGTGATTGCCATGGGGCGCGCGCCGGTGCAGGCGACGTTGCGCGCGGCTTCCGCCACGGCAATGCGTCCGCCCACGCGCGGATCGAGATAGACGTATCGCCCGTTGCAGTCGGTCTTCACCGCGATGGCCTTGTTCGTCCCTCTGACGCGAAGAACGGCGGCATCTCCGCCCGGGCCAATGACGGTATTGGTCCGCACGGTGGAATCGTACTGCCGGTACGCCCACGCCTTGCTCGCGATCGTGGGAGCCGAGAGAAGCTGCTCGAGAGTCCAGGCAGGATCCCTTTCTTCCGGCCGCTCGGGGATCGCGAAAGGATCCGCCGCCCGCAGATCCGCGATCGCGCTCGACTCCCGCGCGTCTGGCGAATAGCTCGGGCAATCCGTCACGAGTCTCGACCCCGGAAACTCGGCTACGACTCTGTCTCCCTCGGTCACTCTGTACACCGGCTCGGCGATGACCTCTCCGATCACGGCCGCGGTCAGATCCCATTTGGCGAGAATGCCGCGAACCGCGTCCTCGCGTCCTTTCTTCGCGACGACCAGCATCCGCTCCTGCGATTCGCTCAGCAGGATCTCGTACGGCGACATTCCGCTTTCGCGCGTCGGAACCTTGGTGACATCTATCGTCACGCCGACATCCCCGCGCTCAGCCATCTCCGCCGACGACGACGTCAGACCCGCGGCGCCCATGTCCTGAATCGCCACGATGTGTCCGCTCTTGATCAGCTCGAGGCTCGCTTCGAGCAGAAGCTTCTCGGTAAAAGGATCTCCTACCTGAATGCGGGGTCGCTTCGCATCGCTCGCCTCGGAGAGATCCTCGGACGCGAACGACGCCCCGTGAATGCCATCACGCCCGGTGCGCGCCCCAACAGCCATGATCGGATTGCCGACGCCCTCGGCCTTGGCACGAATGAGATCCTCCTCGTGGAGGAGGCCTACACACATCGCGTTGACAAGCGGATTGTTGGCGTACGCAGGATCGAAAACGATCTCGCCAGCGACCGTCGGAATTCCGACGCAATTGCCGTAGTCGCCGATTCCCCTCACGACTCCGGAGAAGAGATACCGCACCCGCGGATCGTCGAGGCTCCCAAACCGGAGCGAGTTGAGCATCGCGATCGGACGCGCTCCCATGGTGAAGACGTCGCGCAGAATTCCACCGACCCCCGTCGCCGCTCCCTGGTACGGCTCGACCGCCGAGGGATGGTTGTGCGACTCGATCTTGAACGCCACCGCAAGGCCGTCCCCGATCGATATCACGCCGGCGTTTTCGCCGGGACCCTGCAGCACATACGGCGCAGTGGTCGGCAGTGTTTTCAGAATGGGGCGCGAGTGCTTGTAGGAGCAGTGCTCGCTCCACAGAGCGCTGATGATCCCGAGCTCGGTGAAGGTAGGTGTGCGACCGAGCATTCCGACCAGTCGCTCGTATTCCTGCTTCGTCAGGCCGTGCTCCGCGATGAGCGCCGGAGTGATCACTGGATCCCCGGGCCGGGGTCTCACGTCGGACATCAGGCGGCCACTCTGGCGAGGATCGACTCGAGCAGGCGCACCCCGTCGCTGGAGCCGAGCAGCGCGCTGCAGGCCCGCTCAGGGTGGGGCATCATGCCGAGCACGTTTCCGCCCTCGCTGATGATTCCCGCGATGTTGCGCTCGGATCCGTTCGGGTTGGCGTCCGCGCTGATGCTGCCGTTGGCGTCCGCATATCGGAAGACAATCCGTCCCTCGGCCTCGAGCTCTTCGAGAACACCGGCGGGCGCAACGTAACGGCCGTCTCCGTGAGCCACCGGCATCCGAAGGATTTCGCCGCGGTCGTAAAGGTTCGTGAACATCGTGTCGCTGTTCTCGACGCGAATCCTAACCTCGGCGGAAACGAACTGAAGATGTAGGTTCCGCATCAGAGCTCCGGGGAGCAAGCCGGCCTCGCACGCGATCTGGAAGCCGTTGCAGATCCCGAGCACAGGGCCGCCTGCCTTCGCGTGCGCGGCGACTTCCTGCATTATCGGGCTGAAGCGGGCGATCGCGCCGGCGCGGAGGTAATCACCATAGCTGAAACCGCCCGGCAGGATGATCACCTCCGATCCCTGAAGGTCGTGATCCTTGTGCCAGAGATACGTCGCTTCTTCACCGAGGATGTCGGTGACGGCCTGGAACGCGTCGTAGTCGCAGTTGGAGCCGGGGAAGGTGACGATGCCGAACTTCACGCGGGGACCGCCGATTCGATCTCGAAATCTTCCGTTACCGGATTCGCCAGGAGCTTGGCACACATGTCCGCGACCGTGTCTTCCGCGGTGAGCGCATCGTAGGCGTCGGTCTCGACAATGATGTACCTCCCCACGTGAACATCCCTGACCGCCTTGAATCCGAGCGTGTGCAGCGCGTCTCTCACTGCGTTCCCCTGCGGATCGAGCAGGCCTTTGCGCGGAGTGATGTGAACCGCGATGCGGAACTTCGCCATCAGGGCTGACCTCCGCTCGGACCGGACGGCGGCGAGAAATTGCCGGGTCCGCCGTGCGGCGACTCGCCGGGACCGGGCGGGCGGCGCCTTCTTTTCCGGCGGTGCGACCGCTGACGAGCGGCTTCGCCGCTATCTACGACACCCGCAGCTGTGAGCAGCAAGGGCTCGTCGTCGTCGTCGATCACAGGCGAGTCACCGCGCGGACGCCTGTCCATCAGCCCGAAGATCACGGTCTTGGCCAGTCCGTACAACACGTAGCAGATCAGCGCCGGGAAGTAGAACTCCTTCCTCAGGAACAACACGCCGATGAAGGTGGCGATGACGACCAGCGTGCCGAGTATCTCGCTGATCTTTCTGAATCCGATCGTCGGAACCGCGGGGTACGACACGTTGCTGATCATGAGGAACGCCAGCAGCAGCATCAATCCGCGGAGTCCGGTCGTCCAATTGAGATCTCCCAGGATCGTCTGGCTGTAAAGCGACGTCTGGCTAAACCAGTAATACGTCGCGAGCGTCATTCCGGCGGCGGGGCTGGGAAGACCATGGAAGTACTTTTTGGCGCGCCCCGCTTGCTCCACGTTGAAGCGCGCGAGCCTGATCACCGCGCAGGCAGTGAAGAAGAAGGCGAAGATCCAGTCCCAGCCATTCCGGTTGAGGACGGCGAAGTACATGATCATCGCCGGCGCGAGCCCGAACGCTATGGCATCGACCAGCGAGTCGAGCTCCGATCCGAAACGCGACCCCGTTCCGGTCGCGCGCGCGACCCGGCCATCGAGCGCGTCACAGATACCGGCAAACACGACGTAAAGGCCAGCGGTATCGAACTCACTCCGCGAGGCGGCGACGATCGCAAACATTCCGAAGAACAGACTCATCAGCGTGAATCCGTTCGGAAGGATGATCACGCCGCGATTGCGAGGCCGATCGGAATCTCCCCTGAGGTGTTGCCGTCTCGAGTGATCTGGCGCGAGCATCACTTGGAAAGCTCCGCGAGAATCGTCACACCCGCGGTCGTCGCGTCGCCCAGCTTCGCTCGCACGGTAGAGCCGAGTGGAAGGAAGACATCTACGCGCGAGCCAAACCTGATGATTCCCATCCGGTCGCCCTGCCTCACCCTCTCACCGAGTTTGCTGTAGGTGACAATCCGGCGCGCGATGAGTCCGGCGATCTGCCTCACGAGCACGCGGTACCTGCCCGTCTCGACGCCGACCGACATCTGCTCGTTCTCGAGGCTCGACTTCTCCGCCGCGGCGTTGAAGAACTTGCCCTTGTTGTAGTTGATGTATTTGACGATGCCATCGACCGGGTACCGGTTCACGTGCACGTTGAACACGTTCATGAAGATCGACAGCCGGATCGCGCGGCCCCCGATGAAGCTCGGCTCGTCGATCTCGGTAATCATGATCAGCTTGCCGTCCGCCGGCGCGACGACGAGGGAGGGGCCGCGGTCTCCGGTGCGCTCGGGATCACGGAAGAAGTAGGCGACACACAGGGCCAGAAGGAGCAGAACGAACGCGGCAAGCCAGAGTCCCCATGAGCGCCGGCTGATTGCGAAACCGAAGGCGCCGGCGGCGACGACACCAGCGATCGCAATAAAGAGGAGCCCTTCGCGCGCGAAGTTCAATGTGAGCCGTTGGGGTCGAGTGAGTGTCCGGTCAAGCGACGGAAAATGTCGAGGTAGCGCTCGCTTGTGGCTTCAATCACGTCTTTCGGAAGCCGCGGCGGGGGGTAGTTCCCGTCCCATCGCCCAGCGCGCTTCTCCGCGTCCAGATAATCGCGAAGCGGTTGCTTGTCGAAGCTGGGCTGCCCGTGCCCCGGCTCGTAGCTGTCGGCCGGCCAGAAGCGCGAGCTGTCGGGTGTGAGCACTTCATCCACCAATATAACCTTCTCGACCCCCTCGCCCCCAGTGCTCCTGGCGCGCCCAAACTCGAACTTGGTGTCCGCGATGATGATCCCGCGCCGGGCCGCGATTGCGCGGCCCGCTTCGTAAATCTCGCGCGAAAGTCTTTCCAGCTCGCCCGCCCATGAGTCACCTATCAGCGTCCGCATGCGGTCGACGGTGATGTTCTCGTCGTGCCCCTCGTCGGCTTTCGTCGCGGGACTGAAGATGGGAGGGTCCAGGCGATCGGATTCGCGCAGCCCCTTGCTCAGAGCCTCGCCGGCGAGAGTGCCGCGGTCACGGTATTCCTTCCACGCGGAGCCCGAGAGATAGCCGCGCACGACACACTCGACGGGGAAAACCGTGGAGCGGCGGCAAAGCATCGCGCGACCCGCCAGCTCCTGCTCGTGGTCGCGGAGCTGAGGCACTTCGCGGACGATCTCGGCGGTATCCGCCGACAACATGTGGTGCTCGACCTTGTCCTCGAGGTGGCGCAGCCACCACGCGGTGATCTGGGTGAGGACGGCGCCCTTGTGAGGGATGGTCTCGCTCATCACGACGTCGAACGCGCTCACGCGATCGGTCGCTACGAGCAGGAGGCGGTCCGCGTCGACCTCATATACATCGCGCACCTTGCCGCGCCGGAACGGAGTCAGCGGGAGGGCACTCGTCTGCATCAGCATCAGACCCTCAGCTCATCAGGCCGCCCGGGCCTCGCGGTTTCGCCGGCGAAAAGGGGCGTCACCACGTCGCGGAGAAACTCGTCGACCTGTTCGGGCGCGCGCCCAACGAAGCGTTTGGGGTCGATCGCGCCTTCCAGATCCTTGAGCTTCACTCCGAAGGATTTGTCTTTCGAAAGCCGCTCCAACAGGTCGTTGGAGTCGGCGCCATCCTTGAGAGCCCGGGCGGCGGCCAGACTGTGTTTTCTGATTGTCTCGTGCGCGACCTGCCTGTCGCCTCCCGCCAGCACCGCACGGACTATCAGCTGCTCCGTCGCCATGAATGGAAGCTCGGCGGCGACTCGCCGCCCGATCACGGCGGGGTGAACCTCGAGGCCACGGGAGATGTTGGCCATGAGCAGTAGTATCGCGTCAGTAGCCAGGAACATTTCGGGAATCACGAGGCGCCGGTTGGCACTGTCGTCCAGCGTCCGCTCGAAGTACTGGACGGCGTGCGTCTGATTTGCGTTCCCCTCGAGGGAGTTGACGAAGCGAGCCAACGACGCGATCCGCTCCGCGCGCATGGGATTTCGTTTGTATGCCATTGCCGACGAGCCGACCTGCTCGCTCTCGAATGGCTCCTCCATCTCGCCGAAGGACTGTAGCATGCGAATGTCGCCGCTGAACTTTGCTGCACTGGCGGCGACTCCCGCTACGACCGACAGCACGAATGCATCGAGCTTCCGCGTGTACGTCTGCCCAGTCACTGGCAGCGAAGCGGGGAACGACACCCTCTCCGTCACGAGTTGATCGAGACGGCGAACTTTCTCGTGATCTCCCTCGAACAGCTCGAGGAAGCTGGCCTGTGTTCCCGTCGTTCCCTTCACGCCGCGGAATGGAAGCGTCCGCCGCCGGTAGTCGATGTCTGCGATGTCGAGAACGAGGTCCTGCATCCAGAGCGTCGCTCGTTTGCCGACCGTAGTGAGCTGCGCCGGCTGCAGATGCGTGTAGCCCAGGGTCGGCTGGTCGCGCCACTGTTCGGCGAAGGCCGTTAGCGAGCGCAGCACGTCGAGCACGCGACCACGGAGAAGATCGAGTCCCCGCCGCATCAGGATCAGATCCGCGTTATCGGTGACGTACGCGCTCGTCGCCCCCAGATGAATGAACGGCTTGGCCGCGGGCGCGACGTCGCCGAACGCGTGGACATGCGCCATCACGTCGTGCCGGAACCGCTTCTCGTAGGCGGCGACTGCGTCGAAATCGATCTTGTCGAGATTCGCGCGCATCTGCCGGATCGCTTCCTCCGGAATCGCGACGCCCAGCTCGCGTTGCGCCTCAGCCAGCGCAAGCCAGAGACGGCGCCAGAGACCATGACGTGTGGCCGGCGACCAGAGCTCCAGCATCGCCTGCGACGCGTATCGTTCCGCGAGCGGCGAGCTATACCGGTTCGTGGTCACTATTGCAGACTGAATTCGGTGGCGTAGATCTGCCCGCCGCGCTCGAAGTACATCCTGATCCCGCCGCGTCCGAAAGTGGTGAGAATGCGATTCACGTCCTGCGCGTTGGCGATCGGAGTGCGGTTGATCTGGACGATCACGTCACCGGACTGAAGCCCGATCTGCTGCTGTACGCGCTCGCTGGCCCTGGTCACCAGCGCGCCCTGACGACTCTGGAGCTGATACTGCGCGCGAATCGGAGCCGTCAGCGTGATCAGCTCGATCTCGCGTAGAACGGTCACTCGCGGAGCGTTCACATCCGGCAGATCCACGACAGCAACGCTGATGGGAATCTCGCGCGCTCCACGCTTGACCACGATCGAGTCGCTCTCGCCCACGCGTAGCTCCAGAAGCTCGGCGTACCAATCGTATGGATTGTGGAGCGTCCGATTCTGCGACCGTACGATCACATCGCCCGGACGAATCCCGGCGCGGTCCGCCGGCGATCCAGGGACGACGGACGCGACCACGACCCCCGCGCTGGAACCGCCGGTTGCGGGACTGCGCGAGAGCTGCGGCTGAATCCCGATCCATGGGCGTCGCACGACGCCGTGGGCAAGAAGGTCCTCCGTCACCCGTCGCGCGCGATTGATCGGGATAGCGAAGCCGATTCCAACCGACCCGCCGCTCGGCGAAAAAATCGAGCTGTTGACTCCGATCACTTCGCCGGCCGCGTTGACCAGCGGCCCGCCGGAATTCCCGGGATTGATCGAAGCGTCGGTCTGGATCATGTCCACGTACACGCCGGCGCCCTCGCTCTGGGCCGCGAGATTCCTGCCCGTACCGCTCACGACGCCCACGGTGACGCTCGGCTCCGAGTTGGCGAGAATGAAGCCGTACGGATTACCGATCGCGATCGCCCACTCGCCGATGAGCAGATTGCTGGAAGAGCCGAGGGGCGCCACGGGAAGATTCCGCGCATCGATCTTCAGGACGGCTAGATCGTTCGTCTCGTCGATTCCGATGAGACGAGCGGGATAGTTCGTCCCATCCTTCATTGCCACGGAGATGCGCGTCGCGCCCGCGATGACGTGCGCGTTGGTCACTACCGCGCCGTCGGCGCGCACGATGAATCCCGAGCCGAGCCCGGCGGCGGAACGCTGCCCCGAGCGGCCGCCAAAGAACTGTTCGAACACATCAGCGGGCACTCGCTCCACGACCTCCGTCTGCACGGTGACGACCGAAGGCGCTACGCGCGCCACGGCTTCAGTGATTGCCGTGCGGCGCGATGCGCTCACCGCAGTGGTCGTTGTCTCGATCTGGGATGACTGCGCCGAAGAGGGAGTGCTGGATGCGCCCTGACACGCAGCCAGCACAATTGCGCTGAGAGAGCGCGCGAAGAGCATTGTCATGTAGGCCTGCGGGGCTTGGGCCGCTTGGCGAGCTGGCTCAGAAATTTGTCGATGCCGCGGTCGCTGAGCGGATGGACCACGAGGTTTCGCAGCGCGTCCGGCGTAATGCAAACGATGTCCGCCCCGGCGAGCGCGCATTCCGCGAACTGGACCGATGAGCGAGGGGACGCGGCCATGACGTCGCACTCCTCCTCGACGGCCTCGAGTGCGCTCTTGATCTCGGCAAGAGTTCGAGTGCCTGACTGGCCGTAGCTCTCCAGCTCGTCCAGAGTGATCCGCACCGCGGCGGCTCCCGCTTTCGCGGCAATAATCGCCTGGGCAGCGCTGAAGACGAAGGTCGCGCAAACCACCACGCCCTCCGCCGTGAGCCGCGCCATTGGAACGAGCGAGTCCTCGACAAGCGGAATCTGCACCACGACGTGATCGGAAACCTTCGCCAGCTCGCGCGCCTCGGCGTAGATGTCGCCTGACGTTACCGCCCCGACCGGAACGCAAATCGGAAAGGCAAACTCACGCGAGATCTCCTCGAGGCGCTCCCTGGTGTTGGCGTCGAGCGCGTCAGCGCTGGAAGCGGTGTGTGAGAACGCGACACCGTCCGCGAGTCCCGCCGCCGCGGTGTTTCTGATCTCATCGAGGTTCACGCTCTCGAGATAGATGTTCATTCGGTTCTCAGGTAAAGGTCGTTCGGATAGTCCACTCGCTCCAGAAAGAGAGCGTGCGGCGGGGCAGGCTGAGAGACCTGGCTGTTATCGTCCTGAGCGAGCAGCTGCTCGATCACGGCCACGTCGCGGCGACCTTCGCCAATGTCGAGCATCGTGCCGACGAGAAAACGCACCATATGATGGAGAAAGCGATCGGCCTCAATGTCGAAAGCCAGTCCGCCTTCACGCTCGCGCCAGGCCGCGCGCGATACCGTGCACCTGTGATCGTCGTTTTCCGGCGCCGTACCTTTGACCGCGAAGGCGCGAAAGCAGTGCTCGCCCTCGATGGACCGCGCCGCTTGCGAGAGACGGCCGAAATCAAGCGGTTTTTTCCAGACCAGCTCCCGGTCCCGCCGAAACGGCGAGGATGCGAGATCGTCTGTGCCTATGTAATAGCTGTAGCTGCGCGAGACCGCGCTGTAACGCGGGTGAAACTCATCACGCATTTCGAAGGCTGCCGCAATCCATACATCGTCCGGAAGAATGGCGTTCATCGATCGTCGGAGAGCGAGCGCGCTCCATTTGTCAGGCACGCGCAATCCCGCGGCCTGCCCGCGCGCGTGTACTCCCGCATCTGTCCGCCCGGCGCCCACGACCGCGATGGGTGTTCCGCACAGCCGGGACACCGCCGCCTCGAGTTCACCCTGAACCGTCCGCTCGTTGGGCTGCCGCTGCCAGCCGGAAAAGCCCGCGCCATCGAAGTGCAACACGAGTTGCACGGAACGCGACAGCATCGCGTGAAATTAGCCCCCGAAGACTCACTGTCAAGGAACGTAACCCATTGATGATGATTGACTTTCGCCTGCCGGCTCGTCAATGTGGAACGGCCTCCCGCACGCCCGCGCTCTACTCCTGATTTCGCACGATGGCACCTCGAACCCTCGCCGCCCTATCAACCGTGCTCTCTTCCGTCGCAAACGTGGCGGAAGCATTGAACGCGCTCGCCCAGGATATCTCTGAGCACGACCGCAATGGGCACGTCGCGCTGTTCGTCTATGACGCCAAGCGCGAGCTCCTGTCGGAGCGGCTGGTGCCGGCGCACGAAGGAATGCGAACCGCGCAGATAGAGGTCGCGCTCGATCATCTTCCCACCGCAATACGCCGCTCGCTCATGGCGGGACGGCAGTTTGCCGATCTGGGCGGTGAGTCCGGCGACTACCAGAAGCTGCTCGGCGTCGGAGCAAATCCAGAGGCGGGCGTGCTGCTGTTGCGCGGACTGCTGGTTGACGGAGAGCTCTCAGGAGTGCTTTCCCTCTCGGAGCCCAAGACGCGCTTCGGCCACAGGCTGTCGGAAAAAGTCGCTCCAGCGGTGGACCTTTTCGCTCTCGCGTTCGCGCGGCTGGCGGAGCGGCGCGCGCGCGAGGAAGCCGTCCGCGCCCTGGAAGATCTCACTCGCTCGCTCAACGATGAGCACGCGCGAGCGGTAGCGGAGCTCCAGCACAAGCTCTCCGAAGCGCAGGCCGCCCTGAACGGGAAGGGAACCGGCGACACCATTCGCGTTACACAGCTGAAGCGTGCGATCGAGGTGGCCGCGGTCGAAGCGAGAGCGACGGCGCAGAGATTGTCGGCGGTTGAGGATCAGGTTCGCGTCGCGGTGACCAAGCTGGAGAAGGCTCACGTGCAGCTGCACGCACAGGGAGAAGCGCTGCAGACCCAGAGCAACATCATCTACCGGGTAGAGCAGACGCTCCGCGAGGCGATGGCGGGTCACGACTCGCGCAAGGTGATCGAGGAAGTGCTCCAGATTGTCGCATCGAGAGAACAAGCCTCTTCGCTGTAAGTCCGACACAATGAGCGCCCCGCCCCCGAACGCGCTCCAGGGCGCTATTCAGAAGCTCGCCTTCCATGAGCTTCTCACTGCCAAGGACGCGGAAGCGGCGTTCAACATCGTCATGCAGGGCCAGGCGACGGCGGTGCAGGTCGCCGCTCTTCTGTCGGCGCTTCGCGCCACGGGGGAAAGTCCGGAGATCGTGGCGGGAGTGGTGAGAGCGCTGAGATCGGCCATGATCTCAATCGCCGTCGACGATCCCGATGCGCTCGTGGATACCTGTGGCACCGGCGGTGGCGCCATCTCGACGTTCAATATCTCGACGGCGGCTGCGATCGTGGCGGCTGGCGCCGGGGTCCGCATCGCCAAGCACGGAAATCGGTCGTTCACTTCACGCTGCGGCAGCGCCGATGTGCTCGAAGCCCTGGGAGTCCCCATTGAGGTAACGGTTCCCGTGATGGAGCGAGCCCTCAGGGAGGCCGGAATCGTGTTCATGTTCGCGCCTCTCATGCACCCCGCCATGAGACACGTGGGCCCGGTCAGGCGCGAGCTCGCCATTCCCACGGTGATGAACATCGTCGGTCCGCTGGCAAACCCGGCGCGGGCGGGACGGCAGGTTGTCGGAGTCTCCGATCTCGAGAGGGCGCCGCTTCTGGCGGGGGCGTTGTCCGCGCTCGGGACGACTCATGCGCTGGTCGTACACGGCGAGCCGGGACTCGATGAGGTCTCTCCCCTCGGGCCAACCCATGTGATCGAGGTCCGGGATGGCTCAACGACTCGCTGGACGATCAATCCCGAGGAGCACGGATTCAAAAAGATCGCGCGAGAAGATCTGGCTGGAAGCGGGCCGAGCGAGAACGCGCGGATCATAGAGAAGGTCCTGGACGGCGGGGGACCCAAGGGCGCGCGCGCGGCAATCGTGCTCAACGCCGCCGCGGCGATTTACGTGAGCGGCCGGGTCAAGTCGTACGGAGAAGGAGTCGGCGCGGCGGCAAAAGCGATCGACTCCGGGGAGGCGAAATCAGTTCTGGAGCGCTTGAGACGTGCCTACACAAGACCCGCAAAGAGCGCCACTTAGACGCTTTATCTCTAGAACCTTCTCAGCACACCCACGACGATTCCCTGGATCGAAATGTCGTTCTCGTGAACGTAGATGGGGTTCATCGTTTCGTTCGCGGGCTGAAGCCGGATTCGCCCGTCCCGCTCGCGATAGAACTTCTTGACGGTGGCGGACGTACCGTCGATGAGGGCGATGACCATCTCTCCATTGTCGGCGGTGTGCTTCTCGTTGACGATGACGAAGTCCCCGTCGCGGATCTGCTCATCGATCATCGAGTTACCCCGAACCCGGAGCACATAGTGGTTTCCGCTGCGACGGACGAGGTCCTCAGGGACACCTATGGTCTCGGGCATCTGGATGGCTTCGATCGGCATGCCTGCCGCGACCGTTCCAAGCAGCTGCAGGGTTGTAGCCCGAGGAAATATCTCTGACGGAATCAGCTCGATGCCGCGACTCTCGTTGTAGGCGCGCTTGATGTAGCCCTTGCGCTCGAGATTCGTGAGATGTTCGTGCACCGTCGCGAGGGAGTTATAGTTAAACTCCGTCGCGATCTCCTCGAAGCTTGGCGCGTAGCCGTGCTCTTCGGAGTAGGTGGCGAGGTAGGTCAGAATCTCCCGTTGGCGTTTTGTGAGCGACATATCCTTATTCCGCGGCTGGTTTTGAGAAAGGACCGGTCCGCCGATCCCACCGAACATTTGCCGAATTCCTACGTTAGCCGAAGATCGACCGAAGCGCAAGCTTTTTCTGGCTGGACACCGCCGACAGGCACCCTCGGTGAGTTGACGGACGAAGCACGCGCTCGGGCCGCAACTCTGGCTCCTCGCGCGGCTGAGCTCGAGCGCATGGCGCGCCGTGCCGGCAACGTCCCATCATTCCGCGACGCGCTCCAGGGTCGGCGGGTTGGCGTGATCGCGGAAGTGAAGCGGTCCTCGCCATCCAGGGGCGCCATCAATCCAGGTCTCGATCTCGCTCGGCAGGTAAGGGCCTACGAGGCGGGCGGCGCGGCCGCGATATCCGTCCTCACCGAGCCCACCAGATTCGGCGGCTCGGCCGATGATCTTGTCCTCGCACGAAAGTCAGTCGCGCTTCCTCTGCTCAAGAAGGATTTTCACGTGGAGGTGTCGCAGATTCTCGAGGCGAGGGTACTTGGCGCCTCGGCCGCGCTCGTCATCGCGCGCGCCGTGCCTCCCGGGCGTCTCAAGGATCTGATGACCGCGGGGGCTGATGTGGCGCTCGAGATTCTGGTGGAAGTCCGCGACGAGCGAGAGCTCGATCTCGCGCTCTCCCTGAATGCCAGCCTGATTGGAGTCAACAACAGAAATCTGGAGACGCTCGAGATCGATGCCGGGACGTCGCTCAGAATCCTGCCGCTCATTCCGCGCGGCGTGCTCGCGATCGCGGAGAGTGGAGTGAAATCAGCGGCGGACGTGAAGCGCTTCGCTGACGCGGGCGCCGATGCGGTTCTCGTCGGCTCGGAGCTGTCGGGCGCGCGCGATCCCGAAGCGGCAGCGCGCGCTCTCACGGACGTTGCTCGGACTGGCGGTGCTCGCAAAGGTTAAGTTCTGCGGCATGACGCGCCCCGACGACGCCGCGCTCGCCGCAGAGATTGGAGCGAGCTACATCGGAGTCGTCTTCGCGGACGGCCCTCGCCGCGTCTCGCCAGCTCAGGGTCGCAAGATCCTCGACGCCGCGGGCACTGGGGTCAAGCGCGTCGGCGTGTTCGGCACGAATGAGCCCGAAGAAATCGAACGCGCTTCCGAGGAGGCGCACCTGGACATCGTGCAGCTCCACGCCGATCCAACGACCTCGGAAGTGGTGGCGATCAGGGGCAAATTTCGCGGCGAGATCTGGGCGGCGATCAGAATCGCGGGATCGCATATTCCGGCGTACGCCGAGCTGCTCTTCGATAACGCGGACGCAATTGTTCTGGATGCGAGGACCGGCTCGCGCCTTGGCGGCACCGGACACGCTCTCCCATGGAACGATCTGGCGGTGGATCTCGCCCTCGATAGAGGAAGCTGCGCGGTCGTGCTCGCGGGAGGACTGAGCCCATACAATGTCGTCAGCGCGATCAGGACGCTCGCTCCCGATGTCGTCGATGTTTCCTCGGGCGTCGAGAGCGCACCCGGCATCAAGGATCCGTGGCTGATGCGGGATTTTTACACCGCCGCCACCGGAATCCGTCCCCGCTAGCGTGGCGACGGACACCCTCCACCGTTTCGGCGCGTTCGGCGGCCGGTACGTGCCCGAGACGCTGATTCCCGCGCTCGACGAGCTGGATGCCGCGTTCGACCAGGCGATCCGCGACCCGGAGTTCCAGCGTGAGCTGGACCGCCTTCTCAAGGAATACGTTGGGCGTCCATCTCCGCTCAGCACCGCTCCGCGACTGTCCCACGCGGTGGGGTGCGACGTGTATCTCAAGCGCGAGGATCTGAATCACACCGGTGCGCACAAGATCAACAGCGCACTTGCGCAGGCGCTGCTGGCGCAGCGGATGGGCAAGCGACGCATCATCGCGGAAACGGGCGCGGGCCAGCACGGAGTGGCGACGGCGACGGTGTGCGCGCGGTTCGGCCTCGATTGCACGGTCTACATGGGCGAAGAGGACATGCGACGGCAGCAGCTCAACGTCTATCGCATGCGGCTCATGGGAGCGAAAGTCGTCCCCGTCCTTTCCGGAACGCGGACTCTCAAGGACGCGACCAGCGAAGCGATTCGCGACTGGGTCACGAACGTCAATGACAGCTACTACATCATTGGCTCGGTCGTTGGTCCGGCACCGTACCCTCGAATGGTTCGTGATTTCCAATCAGTCATCGGGCGGGAGGCAAAAGCTCAAATGCTCGAGACGGCCGGTCGTGCACCTTCCAGCGTAGTGGCGTGCGTAGGCGGCGGATCCAACGCAATGGGAATATTCCACGCCTTCGTGCCAGACCGGGCAGTGGAGCTGGTAGGAGTCGAAGCGGCCGGAAAGGGTCTCGATACGGGCGAGCATTCCGCCTCCCTCCAGCGTGGAGTTCCGGGCGTCCTCCACGGCTCGCTCAGCTATCTGCTACAGGATGAGAGCGGCCAGGTCCATCCCGCGCACTCGATCTCAGCGGGGCTCGATTACCCTGGAGTGGGGCCCGAGCACTCCTACCTCAAGGAGACAGGTCGCGCGCTCTACGTCTCCGTCACCGACGACGAAGCAGTCGAGGGGCTCGGAATCCTCAGCCGGCTCGAGGGAATCATCCCCGCCCTGGAAACGTCACACGCGGTCGCCTGGGTCGTCAAAGAGAGAGAACGGTGGAAAAAGGACGACGCGGTGCTTATCTGCATCAGCGGTCGGGGCGACAAGGATCTCGCGCAGATAACTGAAATGGGACTTCTTCCCGCATGACAACGTCGGTTCCACCAAAGACCGAGGAACGCGAGCTCAGTGAGCCTTCGTTCCCGATTGTCTACGTCACCGACCTGCTCAAGGCCTTCGTCAAGGCCGTTCGCGCGCATCAGCTCTATCTGCCGAACAATCCGATGCACGCGCGCTCTCTCGAAGCTGTCAGGGAATCGTTCGCCGCGCTCTGGGTGCACACCGACGAGATCGACCTGCAGGTGGTCGAGACACGCCTCGAGTGGGAAGGCCGCGTGGTTCTCGACGAGGAGGAGCGGACCAGCGACAACATCGCGTGGCTCCTCTACAAAGATGGCGTTCGCGAGCTGAAGATGCTCAAGGGGTTCGAGCAGGAAGAGCTTGGCGTGTTCTTCAACCTCCTGCAGCGCGTTAGAAAGGCGACAGATGACGACGACGACCTCCTCACGCTGATGTGGGAGCGCGAGTTCGTGACGCTGCAGTACCGATACGTCGATCTCACGCAGGATGGCGGCCCCGGCGTCGAATCCATGGAGCGGGCGGAGCAAAAGGAAAAGATTCTCTCGCCGGCGCAGGCTGAGGCTGGTCTCGAATCGACCCAGTCCTCGATCGCCAGCATGGACGAGTTCGACGCGACCCTCTATTTCCTCGACGACCACGAAGTCGAATATCTGCAGGGCGAGATCAAGCGGGAATTTTCCACCGATTTGCGGCCGTCCGTAATCGCATCGCTCCTGGACACATTCGAGAACCAGAAGGACCCGACAGTGCGCGAGGAGATCTGCGGACTGCTCGACTATTTCCTCCTCATTCTCCTCTCCACCGCGCAGTATCGAAACGCCGCATACCTCCTGCGCGAAGCAGGAGTAACCGCGAACCGCGCGCCCGAGGTGCTGGAGACGCAGAAGAATCGTCTCATGCAGCTCGGCGAGCTGATGAGCGATCCCAAGCCGCTGGGGCAGCTCCTTCAGGCGCTCGAAGATTCGCCCCTTCGCGCCCCCCAGCACGAGCTGGATGAGCTGTTCGGAATTCTCCAGCCCCGTGCGCTCGAGACAATTCTCGGCTGGATCGGACGCAGCAACAATCCTTCGCTCAAGATGCTGCTCGAGGTCGCCGCCGGTCGCCTGGCCAGCAGCAACAGCGCGGAGCTCATTCGTCTCATCGGGTCGGACGACGAAGCAGTTGTCCTCGAGGCGATCCGCCGTGCGGCTGCGCTCAAGTCGCCCGCGGCGGTACCAGCGCTCGGAAAGATGCTCACCGTCGGAGAGTCCGACATGCGCGTCGCCGCCGTGACCGCGCTCACGGAAATCGGGTCGGCCGGCGCAATGCAGATGCTCGAGCGCGCGCTGATCGACGAGGACCGCGAGGTACGCATCGTCGCCGTGCGCGCGCTCGGCGCTCGCAACGCCAGGGCGGCGTCGCCGCGAATCGAGGCGGTGATCAAGGGGAAGGAGCTGCGGGATAGCAATCTGACGGAGAAGATGGCCTTCTTCGAGGCGTATGGCCTCCTCTGTGGCGATGCGGGGGTCACCCTCCTCGACGGTCTGCTCAACGCCAAAGGATTCATGGGCAAAAAGGACGACGCCGAGATGCGCGCCTGTGCCGCGATGGCTCTGGGCAAGATCAATAGTGCAAAAGCAATGGAGTCTCTCAACCGCGCGGCAGGCGAGAAGGATGTGATCGTCAGAAACGCCGTCAGCCGCGCGATTCGCGGAGGCACGGGGTGACCGCTCAGGCCACGAAGACCGTCTCCGGCGACGGAGACAGGGCATCCGGCGCCAACGTCCGTCGCGGCGGAAGAAATTTCATGGTCGCGTTCTACGCCGCGCTGCGGGCGATCAAGCTCTATCCGCTCGAGCACAGCGCCGTGCAAAAAACCCTGGCCGAGCTGTCGCATGTCGCCGAAGAGCTGCGCGCCGAAGAGGGTGAGCTCGAGTTCAGAATCTCGGGAGAGTTCATCTTCATCAACTCGACGCGGCTCAGACTCGATCTCAGCAACTACGCCACGTTCGGACACATCCTGACGCTCTGCAAGCTCGCCGGCATCGGCGCGATTCACGTCGGCACTGACGGAACGGCTCGCGACTGGACGCTGCTCTTGTCGCTGATGGGCGGTGAAACCAAGAATGCGCCCGCCGAAAGATTCATGGAGATTCAGTCCAGGCTCAGGGACGCGAAGATCGAGATGTTCCAACTTGACCCTCCTACCGAAACCGCGACCGACAAGGAGTTCAACGAGGAAGCAAAGGCGGCCGCCAATCGGACCTACTCCCAGTCGGTTGCCGTCACCAAGGACGTCATCAACTCGGTCAGGATTGGCAAGACGCCGAACATCAGGAAGATCAAGCGCGTCGTGCAGGGGATCGTCGATCAGGTTCTGAACGAAGAGACATCGCTCATCGGCCTGACCGCGATCCGCGATTACGACGAATACACGTTCACGCACTCGGTGAACGTGTGCATCTTCTCGATCGCGCTCGGACGCCGCCTCGGCATGACCAAGCTCCAGCTGTATGAGCTGGGCCTCGCCGCGCTCATGCACGATATCGGCAAATCGCGAGTTCCGATCGACCTCCTCCAGAAGACCGGCGAGCTCACCGACGAAGAGTGGAAGTGGATGGCCGCCCACCCCTGGCTCGGCGTGCTGGTGCTATTCCAGTTCCGCCGGCAGCAGGAGGAGCTTTCGTACCGCGCCATGACGGTGTGCCAGGAGCATCACATGAAAGTTGATCTGACGGGCTACCCGAAATCCATTCGCCCACGCCAGGTCAGCGTTCTCAGCAAGATCGTCTCGATCGCCGACGGCTACGATGCGGCCACATCGAGACGCGTTTACAGGACGGAAGTAATCGCTCCCTCGGCTGTTCTCCAGGAGATGCGCGACAATCCGCGTCGCGGGTTGGATCCGGTGCTCGTCAAAGCATTCATAAACCTGTTGGGCATTTACCCGGTCGGAACGCTGGTAGTGCTCGACACTTTCGAGCTCGCCGTCGTCTCGGCGGCCAATCCGAATCCTGAGGCGCTCTCGAGACCGATCGTCAAGATCATCAGCGACGCGCAGGGGAATACAATCAGTCCGCCGATGCAGGTGGACCTGGCCGTCCCGGAGGCAGGAGGGCAATATGCCCGGACCATCATCAAGACGGCGGACCCCGATCGCTATGGTATCACCCCCGGCGACTACCTCATCTAACCCCATAGCGCGTCGCTTCGACGCGCTCAAAAAAGAATCCCGCCGCGCCCTGGTCTGCTATGTAACAGCAGGCCATCCCGACGTCGGGCGCTCTCTGGAAACGCTGCGCGCGCTCGAGGAAGGCGGTGCCGACGTCATCGAGCTCGGCGTGCCCTTCTCGGACCCGATCGCGGATGGACCGGTGATCCAGGCCAGCTCGCAGCAGGCGCTGGAGAAGGGAATGACCTACGACGGCGTCCTCGCCCTCATCGAGCGCGCAAAGCCCCGCGTCCCCGTCGTTTTGTTCAGCTACCTCAATCCGATTCTCGCCGCGGGCCCCGACGCTCTCACGAGAGCGGCAGATGCCGGCGCAAGCGGGATTCTCGTCACCGACATTCCGGTTGGCGCCGATCCAGCGCGCGAGGAGTGGCTTGGCGCCAGTCCTCTCGCGTTCATCAGGCTCGTCGCCCCGACGACCCCGCGCGACAGAATGGCTGAGATCGCGCGGCACGGCAGCGGATTCGTTTATCTTATCAGCCGGCTCGGTGTCACCGGAGTTCAGGAAAAGATCGCGACATCATTGCCCGATACGATCCAGCGCCTTCGATCCACGACCACGCTTCCGATTTGCGTCGGATTTGGAATCTCCACGCCGGAGCAGGCCCGCAGCGTCGGCAAGCTGGCCGACGGAGTCGTGGTCGGCAGCGCGCTCGTGAGTGCGGCTGGGCATGGCCCGGAGGATGTTCTGAAACTGACACGTAGTCTGCGAGAGGCTCTTGATGGCTAGTGACCACGCGACGGATACCGATGTGGTCACCCTCAAGGCGATGCGATTTCACGCGCGCATCGGCGTGCTGCCGCACGAGGCCGAGATTGCGCAGTCGATCGAGGTTGACGCATCGCTTTGGGTTCGGCGCAGCGGTGAGCGGCCCACCGCCAAGGACATCGTCGACTATCGGCGCTTGTACGATCTCGTGGCGGAGGTCGTGACGCAGGGCCATACCAACTTTCTCGAGGAAGTCGGCGAGCGAATCGCGGACCGCGCCCTCCAGCTCCCGCTGGTCGAGCGCGTGCGCATAGCCGTGCGGAAACCCAACGTCGCGCTGCCGGGACCGCTCGCGTACGCGGAAGTTGCCCTCGAGCGAGAGCGTGTGTGAGAGATGTCGCTTACATAGCGCTGGGCTCCAACCTCGGCCAGCGTGAGGTATTTTTGGCGGAGGCGCGACGTGCAATCTCGGCCCTCGCCACGACGCGGGTGCTGGGTCACACCGATGCAGAAGAGACCGCTCCGATTGGATCGGTTGCGCAGGGCCCCTTTCTCAATCAGATGATCGCCATCGAAACCGAGCTTTCGCCGCAGGATCTGCTCGCCGAGCTCAAGCGAATCGAAACCGACGCGGGGCGCGTCCGCAACGCGCGTTGGGGACCGCGAACACTGGACCTCGACATCGTGCTGTTCGAGAAGCAGAGTGTGCGCGAGCCGGGACTCACGGTACCCCATCCCGAGCTCACGAATCGCGATTTCTGGCTGAGAGAGCTTGCCGCACTGAGGAGCTCGCGCGTTGGATAAGCCCAAACCGGAGGATCGCCCTATCACCGTCCGTGATTTCGCCGAGTGCAAGCGCAAAGGCGAGAAGCTGGTGGTGATGACGGCGTACGACGCGCTATTTGGGCGGCTCGTGGACGAATCGGGCGTGGACGCCATCCTCGTAGGCGACTCGGTTGGAACGGCGGTGATGGGCTACACATCGACGCTCCCCGTGACGCTGGATCACATGATCTACCACGCCTCGGCCGTGCGCCGCGGAGTGAAGCGCGCGCTGATCATCATCGACATGCCTTTTCTCTCGTATCAGGCGAGCATTGAGAGTGCCGTGCTCAATTGCGGACGCGCCATTCAGGACACCGGTGTGGGCGCGGTGAAGGTCGAAGGCGGGAGCCCGGAGATGCTCGACACAGTTCATGCGCTGGTGCGCACTGGGATTCCCGTGATGGCTCACATCGGCTTCACGCCGCAATCGGTCAACACGCTCGGGGGCGCGCGCGTTCAGGGGCGCGAAGAGGAAGGAGCGGAGAGATTGATAGGCGAAGCAAAAGGGCTGGAGGAAGCCGGCGCGTTCGGGATCGTGCTCGAGCTCGTGCCCGCCGCGGTCTCCGCACGCATCACTGCCGCGGTCGGCATTCCGACGATAGGCATCGGCGCGGGCGTGCAGTGTGACGGGCAGGTGCTGGTGCTCCCGGACCTGCTCGGCTTGAACGACACTTTCAACCCCAAGTTCCTCAAGCGCTATGCGGAGATGGCCCCTGAGGTCCGCTCGGCCATTGGAAACTGGGCGCGCGATGTTCGCAGCGGCGCATATCCGGATGCTGAGCATAGCTTCTAGGCATGAAGTCGGTCGGGACGATTGACGAGATGCGCCACGTGATTGCCGGGGCGCGAGCAAAAGGGAAGAGCATCGCCTTCGTGCCGACAATGGGCGCGCTTCACGAGGGTCATCTCACCCTCATCGACGAAGCGAAGCGCGTGGCTGATTCGGTCGTGATGAGTGTCTTCGTCAACCCTCTTCAGTTCGGACCCAGTGAGGACTTTGACCGCTACCCGCGCACGCTCGACGACGATGCGAACCTGGCGTCAAAAAGGGGCGTGGACTTCCTGTTCACTCCGACGCGGGAAGACATGTACCCGGAGCACGCTCCCGTCGTGATTGTCCACCCCGGAAGCATAGGGAAGGAATGGGAAGGGGCGGTACGTCCGCATCACTTCGAGGGCGTTCTCACTGTAGTCGCCAAACTCTTCCACATCGTGATGCCCGACGTGGCTGTTTTCGGCCAGAAGGATCTCCAGCAGGCCGCGGTCGTGAAAGCCATGGTCCGCGATCTCAATTTTCCCGTGGGAATTCTTGTCGCGCCCACCGTGAGGGAGCCTGATGGCCTGGCCATGTCGAGCCGGAACCGATACCTCTCTCCGAAGGACCGGGAGCTCGCGCTCATTCTGTCGAAAGCCCTTTTCGCAATGCGCGACGCTTTCGGCAGGGGAGAACGACGGGCGAGCGCACTCGAGGCGACAGGCTGGCGGATGCTCGAACGAGTGGCGGGGCTCACGCCGCGTTATCTCGCGGCGGTGAATGCCGACACCTTTCAGCGGGTAAATAACGTACGCCACGGCGATGCAGCCGTCGGCGCCGTGCGGGTCGGCGAGACCAGATTGATCGACAACATCATCTTCTGAAATGGTCCGTCTCCAGAGCTCGGGATTGCCGACGTGGGCGCAGGTGAGCGAGCGGCGTCTGGCGCACATAGCGCGCGTGACGGCGCTGCTGCGGGCGTGGGGGGCGGCGATGCGCCTGACCGCGGACGAAGCGAATGCCTGGATCGATGCCGGCACCTGGCACGACGCGCTGCGCGATGCGCCGATCCACGAGCTGCGCGACATCACGGGTGATCGGAAATCCCCCGACGGCCTGCTGCATGGCCCAGCGGTCGCGATCAAGCTCGAAGCCGAAGGAGAGCGGAGAAACAATCTGCTCGACGCCATTCGCTATCACACCGTCGGACACGCGAGCTGGGATCGAACGGGACGCGCACTCTACATGGCGGATTACCTCGAGCTGGGCCGCAAATTTCTCGCCGAGGATCGCGGCTTTCTAGCCACCCAGGTGCCGCACAACTTCGACGGCGTGTTTCGCCAGGTCGTGCGCTTCCGCCTCGAGTGGTCGGTGCGCGAGGGCAATCACATTTTTCCCGAGACCGTCGAGCTCTGGAATAGTCTGCGGTGACGCCCCCGCCGCGCCGGCGCCGTTACGGCAGATTCATTCTCGTTCTACTGATTCTGTGCGTGATCGGATGGATTGTTTGGCTGGTCATCAGTGCCTTCTCCGCGCCGAAGGTGAGCTACGCGCCCGATGATGCGCGGGCTCCGGACGGAACACGCATCAAGGTGGAGGTTCTGAATGCGACCAAGACGAAGGGTCTAGCGCGCCGCGCGACGCTGTATTTACGCGACCGCGGTTTCGATGTTGTTGGCTCTGGCAATGTGACCGAGCAACGCGCGACTACCATTGTCTACGATCGATCTTCGCATCCGGAATGGGCGCGTCTGGTCGCCCGCGCTATGAATGCTCCGATCGCGATACGTCCCGACAGCTCACGCTACCTGGACGTTACCGTCCTTGTCGGCGCCGACTGGCGTCCGCCGCCCCTGCCGTTCCACCCGTAACTGCCCGCATGCCGCCGCGATGTCCATCCCGCGGCTCTTTCGCACCGCAACCTCGACGCGCTGAGCCCTCAGACGTCGCGAGAACCATTGGATCTGCTGGGGCGAGCTGGGAGTGAAGTCTCCGGCTCCGCCGGGGTGAAGTGGAATGAGATTCACGAAGGCGCCACACTCCCGCGCCAGCTCGGCGAGCTGCGTCGCCTGCTCGCCACCGTCGTTGATTCCGCCCAGCATCACGTACTCGAACGTCACTCGCCGCTCGAAAACTTTCGCGGCTTCGATGACGCTCGCGAGCGGGTACTTGGTGTTGATGGGCATCAGCGACTGGCGCAGCTCGTCGTTGGGAGCGTGAATCGAGATCGCAAGCCGGAATTGCTGCGGGCGTTCTCCCAGCGCGACGATCCCGGGGAGCACGCCGACCGTCGATACGGTGATATGCCTGGCCCCGATTCCGAGGCCCGCGGGCGAGTTGAGAACGGTGAGTGTCGGATCCACCGCTTTCCAGTTCATCAGCGGCTCGCCCATTCCCATGAAGACGACGTTCGTCACCGGCTTTGGTGGAGAGAGCAGCTTCATCTCGCGCACCTGCCCGGCGATCTCGAACATCTGGAGATTGCGCGTGAAGCCCATGGCGCCGGTTGCGCAGAACGCGCATTGAAGCGCGCAGCCAGCTTGCGACGAAATGCAAAGCGTGAGGCGCGAGCCCTCGGGAATCGCGACCGTCTCAATGAACTCGCCGTCCTCGAGGCGAAAGAGAAACTTCTCTGTGCCGTCGCTCGACGTCTGACGCGTTGCGAGCGCGAGGCGTGGGATCGTGAAGCGTTCCTCGAGCAGGTCACGGAAGGCGACTGGCAGATCGGTCATGGACGCAAAACTCTCCGCCGGGTTCTGCCACAGGTGCCGCACGACCTGGGAGCCGCGGAAGGGTTTCTCACCGTGCTCCACGGCAAAGCCACGGAGCAGCTCCTCCGCTTCCGAAGGGAGCATGTTGAGGAGGTTCTGCTTCGCGGGCAAATCCTCCCGACGTGTGTTTTTGTCCGACATGCTCCTTCCACCAAGTCTATGCAACTACTAAATTTAACCCCTCTCGATGCCTTATTCGACCCACACATCCCGGCGCTGACCTCCACGGCCCCTTCATCCCGTTTCGCGACGGCCACGCGCTCTCATCTCGGCGGAGAGCTCAGAGCGTCTCACGTCGGCGCCAAAGTCAAACTCGGCGGCTGGGTACACCGTACGCGAAACCTTGGCGGAATCGTTTTCCTCGATCTTCGCGATCGTGCGGGACTCGTCCAGGTATCGTTCGATCCGAAATGGACGCCCGCTGATGTAATCGAGCGCGCCGGCAAGCTTGGTCTCGAGACCGTGATTACCCTCGAAGGTGAAGTCGCCGCGCGTCCCGTCGAAATGAGGAACGCAGAGATGGAGGCCGGCGAAATAGAAGTCAGGGCTCGCGGTTTCCAGATCGTCGGCCCGGCCGAGACTCCGGCGATTCCCGTCGCGCGGGGCAAGGGGGAGAAGCTTCCCGCCGAGGAGCTGCGACTGAAGCATCGCAATCTCGATCTGCGGCGTTTCGAGCTGCAGAAGAATCTCATTCTCAGGCATCGACTCCAGCAGGCGACACGCCGCTTTCTGGATGAGCGCGGCTTTCTCGAGATCGAGACTCCGATCCTCACCAAGCCGACTCCGGAAGGCGCGCGCGACTACGTCGTGCCGAGCCGCGTGCATCCGGGCGAGTTCTACGCGCTCCCACAGTCGCCGCAGCTGTACAAGCAGCTGCTGATGATCGCCGGCTTCGACCGGTACTTTCAGATCGCGCGCTGCTTCCGCGACGAGGATCTCCGCGCCGACAGGCAGCCGGAGTTCACGCAGATCGACATCGAGGCGTCGTTCATCTCGCCCGAAGACATCATCTCGCTCACGGAAGGAATGCTCGCGGTGCTGTTCCAGGAATCGGGACACGACATTCCGCCCAAGTTCGAGCGTCTCAGCTACGCGGACGCGATGGAGCGCTTCGGCTCCGACCGTCCAGACCTGCGTTACGCGCTCGAGCTCTTCGACGCGAGCGAAGCGTTTCGCGGCTCGGAGTTCGGCATCGCCAATTCGGCCCTCGCGGCCGGGGGTCGCGTTCGCGGAATCAGGATCCCAGGCGGTGCGACACTCTCTCGCAAGCAAGTGGACGAGATCGAATTGGTCGCGAAGTCGGCGGGCGCGGGCGGATTGATTCGACTCAAGCGGGGAGCAAGCGGGCTCGAGGGTCCGGCCGCGAAGTTTCTGAGCGAGAGCGCCGCGCAGCGGCTTGCCGTTGGAGAGGGTGCGCTCTGCCTTCTGGTCGCCGGGGCGGAGCACGTGACCAGCCCCGCGCTGGACCGGGTGCGTCAGGATGTTGCGCAGCGACTCTCAATGGTGCCTGAAGACAAGAGGTCATTTCTCTGGGTTACCGATTTTCCATTGTTCATCCGAGAGCAGAATGGCGGGCTCAGCTCCGTGCATCACCCGTTCACGGCGCCGAACCCCGAGGACATCAAGTTTCTCGACTCGGCGCCCGAGAAGGTTCGTGCGCTCGCTTACGATGTCGTGTTCAACGGCACCGAGCTCGGTGGAGGCAGCATTCGTATCAACGATCCGGCGTTGCAGCGGAAGGTGCTGTCGCTCCTGGGAATCGACTCGCAAACAGCGCAGCTCCGGTTCGGCTTTCTGCTGGACGCGTTGAGCGTCGGCGCGCCTCCGCATGGCGGTATTGCGCTCGGAATGGACAGAATCGCGATGATGCTCGCCGGTGCGTCGTCCTTGCGCGATGTGATTGCTTTTCCGAAGACCACCGCGGCGAGAGCGCTATTCGAGAACGCGCCCTCCGCCGTTCCACCCGAAGACCTGAGGGATCTCCATCTTCAGACCATGACGAATTGACGTGAGCGAAGAGACAACGATTCAGCGCCTCTCGACTGAAGGGGCGGACATGCTGACGCTGGCCGGCGTCAACGACGAGAACCTTGTCGAGCTGGCGCGTCAGACGGGAGCCAAGATCGCACTCCGCGGCGAGACGCTTGCAGTCAGCGGAAACGCGGAATCAGTCGCGCGAGCCATACCAGTCGCCCAGCGCATGATCGACACCGCCAAGCAGCAGATGCCGATGACCGCAGACGATGTGCTCCGCATGAGCATGGAGGGTCCCCGCGATGGCAACGGAAACGGCGTGGACAACGAGACGCGCATCGTTCTTCCCGGTGTCCGGAAGATCATTCAGGCGAAGACCAGCGGACAGGCCGAGTACATGAAGCTGATGGCGGAGAACGACATCGTCGTCGGCATTGGGCCGGCCGGCACCGGCAAGACTTACCTGGCGGTTGCCGCGGCCGTCGACGCGCTCGCGCGCAAGCGCGTTCGTCGCATCGTCCTCGCGCGTCCCGCGGTCGAAGCCGGCGAAAGCCTCGGATTTCTTCCCGGAGACATGCAGCAGAAGGTCGATCCGTATCTGAGGCCGCTCTACGACGCGCTCGAGGACATGATGCCCCACGAGCGCGTGCTGAAATCGCTCGAGACGCGCACCATCGAGATCGCACCCCTCGCCTACATGCGCGGACGAACGCTCGCGGATGCGTTCGTCATTCTCGACGAGGCCCAGAACGCAACGACCGCGCAGATGAAGATGTTTCTGACCAGGCTCGGCGTTAACTCGAGGGCGGTGATCACCGGCGACAAGACGCAGATCGACCTGCCCAAGAGGGAAGATTCGGGACTTGTCCAGATCGAGCGAATACTGCCGGGCATCGAAGGCATCGGGTTCTACTATCTCACCGAGGCCGATGTCGTCCGCCACCGGCTCGTGCGCGAGATCATCATGGCGTACGCAGAGGATTCGGGCGCCTGAGCGAACTCGCGCGGCGCTGACCAGATGAAGAGGCCTCCGCGCGGGCTCGCGATAGACATTTCATCGAGCGTGCGGCGTCTCAGTGTGTCGCGCGCGAGAATAAGAGAGGCCGCTGTCGCCGCTCTCAAAGCTGAGCGCGTAAAGGACGCCATGCTATCGATCACGTTCGTCGGGCGAGCCACAATGTCACAGCTGAACCATCGCTACCTCGGGCACCATGGACCGACCGACGTGATTTCGTTCGGACTCGGCCGGGTTGGGAAACGCGGCGCCGTAGTGGGGGATGTCTACATTTGCGCTGAGATTGCGCGGGAAAACGCCCGCCGACAGGACATATCGGCTGGAGAGGAGCTGCTGCGCCTCGTAGTCCACGGCACGCTTCACGTTCTTGGTCACGATCACCCGACGGGCGCGGGACGCACCACGTCGCGCATGTGGCGGAGCCAGGAGAGGATTCTCGCGCGTGTCCTCTAACCGCTTGATGGATGATTTCGACGCCGGGAAACCGGCGGCCCTGGCGCGCGTGGTCAGCATCGTCGAGAACCATCGAGAGGGATTCGAGCAGATACTCGGCGATCTGCATCCGCGAACGGGGCGGGCACGGCGCATCGGCTTGACCGGACCGCCCGGCGCGGGGAAGAGCACGATCACCGCGCTCCTCGTGAAGCGGTTTCGCGAGGCCGGACTCAGGGTTGGAGTGATTGCCGTGGATCCGACGTCGCCCTTCACCGGCGGCGCGCTCCTCGGCGATCGCGTGCGCATGGAGAGCGTCGCGCTCGATCCGGGAGTATTCATCCGCTCGATGGCGACGCGTGGCTCGCTCGGCGGTCTTGCCGCCGCGACGCGGGAAGTGGCCGACGTCCTGGATGCGTTCGGGTTCGATCGTTTGCTGATCGAGACCGTGGGTGTAGGCCAATCGGAGCTGGACGTCGCTCGGACGGCCGATACGACCGCGCTGATTCTCGTCCCGGAATCCGGCGACTCGATCCAGACGCTCAAGGCGGGGGTGATGGAGGTGGCGGACATTTTCGTCGTCAACAAGGCCGACCGGCCCGGCGCCGACCGTCTGCGCAACGATGTCGAACTGATGCTGGGCCTGCGAAAGGGCGTTTCGTTCGGGAGCGTTCCGGCGCATCACGGAATCGATCTCAAGCGCATGAATCCCGCGCGCGCGGCGCGTGAAGCGGCGGCCGCGCCGAACCCCGCCGAGTGGACGCCGCCGGTGTTGAGCACGATCGCGACAAAGGACGAGGGAATCACGGACTTCGTGGCGGCACTCGACCGTCACTTCGCTTATCTTGAGCAGAGCGGGAAGCTCGGCGCGCGCAGGCGTGAGCGATTGCGGGAGCGCGTGATGGATATCGTGGAGCAGAAAATCCGCGTCCGCCTGTGGAAGGACACGGCCACGATGAGTCGGCTCGAGCTGCAGCTGCCATCGGTTGAAGAGGGACGCGCCACTCCGTTTGCCGTCGCCGACCAGCTGTTGCGACAGAGCGGTGAGCTCGTACGTGGAGAAGAGGATAAATGACGAAACTCAAAAGCCCCAGCTCCAAAGGCGCCGCCGACAACGAATTGATCGCGACCATCGAAGAGCAGAGCGCCGAGCTTCGCCTGCTGCGCACGGAAGTCGCCGAGTGGCGGAAGAAGTACGAGAAGGGCGAGCTGCGTGACATCGCGTTCACCAACTCGGAGAAGGAAGTCCAGCCGATCTACACGCCACTCGACGCGGCTGAGACGAGCGCCGAAGCGCTGGGAATGCCGGGCTTCTATCCGTACACGCGAGGCGTCCACCCAACCGGGTATCGCGGCCGCTTGTGGACGATGCGGCAGTTCGCCGGGTTCGGAAGCGCGCGCGACACGAACGAGCGGTACAAGTTCCTACTCGCGCAGGGGCAGACCGGACTCTCCGTGGCGTTCGATTTCCCGACCTTGATGGGTTACGATTCCGATCATCCCAGGTCCGAGGGAGAGGTCGGCAAGTGCGGCGTCGCGATCTCGAGCCTCGCCGACATGGAGACGCTCTTCGACGGCATACCGCTGGATCAGGTCTCGACGTCGATGACCATCAACGGACCGGCGGTAATTCTCTACTGCTTCTACATCGCGGCGGCGGAGAAGCAGGGCGTCGATTCGACGAAGCTGCGCGGGACGATCCAGAACGACATCCTCAAGGAGTACATGGCGCAGCACGCGTGGGTTTACCCCATCGAGCCCGCGCTCAGGCTCATCGTCGACTGCTTCGAGTGGTCGGCCGAGCACGTCCCGAAGTGGAACACGATATCGATCTCCGGCTATCACATCAGAGAAGCTGGTGCGACGGCGGCACAGGAGCTGGCTTTCACGCTCGCCGACGGATTCACATATGTCGAGCGCGGGATCGCTCGCGGCCTCGACGTCGATACGTTCGCGCCGCGACTCTCATTCTTCTGGGACATCCACAACGATTTCTTCGAGGAGATTGCCAAGCTCCGCGCGGCGCGCCGCATTTGGGCGCGGCACATGAAGGATCGGTACGGCGCCAAGGATCCGCGCTCGCTCATGATGCGGTTTCACTCGCAGACGGCGGGCGTCACGCTCACCGCACAACAGCCCATGAACAACGTCGTGCGCGTCGCCTACCAGGCGATGGCGGCGGCACTCGGTGGGACGCAGTCGCTGCACACCAACTCGATGGACGAGACGCTGGCGCTGCCGACCGAGGAGTCGGTGCAGGTCGCCCTTCGCACCCAGCAGATTCTCGCCTACGAGACGGGAGTTCCGAACGTCATCGATCCGCTTGGCGGGTCGTACTACGTCGAGACGCTCACGACAGAGCTGGAGCGCGAAGCCGAGTTGCTGTTCAAGCAGATCGAGGAGGTCGGAGGCGTCGTGCGGGGCCTCGAGACGGGATGGTTGCAGCGGAAGATCAATGAGTCGGCCGCGCGGCAGCAGTGGGAAGTCGAGCAGCATCGGCGCGTCATCGTCGGCGTGAACGAATTCGTCACGGACGGACCGGCGCTCGAGATCGAGCTTCTCAAGATCGCCGAGGAGACCGAGCGAGAGCAGGGGCAGCGGATGGCGAAGATGCGTTCGGCCCGAGACAGCACGCTCGTCGAGAAGAGGCTGAGCGCGCTACGCCAAGCGGCAAGCACGTCGCGGAATCTCATGCCCTACATCCTCGATTGCGCCCGCGCCTACTGCACGCTCTACGAGATCCGCGCCGCGATGGAGTCGGTGTTCGGCGCCTACCGCGAGCCAGTTTTCTTCTGAAGAAGTCGAGCGAGTGGTGGGAGTCTGCCTTCGACGCTCACTATCTCCTGGAGTACGGCCCGCTCTTCACACCCGAGCGCGATCGCCAGGAAACAGCGCGTCTCATAGATCTGCTCGGTTTGCCGGTAGGATCACGCGTACTCGACGTCCCGTGCGGACAGGGACGCCATGCACACCTGCTGGCCGAGTCGGGATACGATGTGGACGGTCTAGACTACTCCAACGAACTGCTCGCGGTAGCCCGCAAGCGCGGTAGCGGCCCGAGGCTTCGATATACGCGTGGCGACATGCGAAAGATGCCCGCGCGCTGGACCAGGCGATTCGATGCCGTGCTCAATCTCTTCACTTCGTTCGGCTTCTTCGCGCATCCGGCGGAGGATGTGCGAGTCGTAACTGAATTCGCTCGCGTCCTCAAGCCGGGCGGAGTGCTCGTCTGGCACGGCGGCAGCAGAGACGGGGTGATGGCGCGATTTCTGGAGCGCGACTGGTGGACGTCGGGAAAGACTCTATTCGCGCAGGAGCGCGAGTTCGACCCGCTCTCCGGCCTGCTGACGGTGCGATCGACGTGGAGGCGGGGCACGAGGAGCGGCAACCGGGAACACAGGCTCAGGTTGTACACGGCCACGCGATTGTCGGAATTGTTCGCCGATGCGGGTCTGGTTGTGGAGCAGGCCTGGGATGGATTCGACGATCGACCGCTCGGAAGAACGGCATCCGAGATGCTCCTGGTCGCCCGCAAAGAATAGGGCCCGATTGCCGCTCGCGCTCCGCAGCCGCTAACTTTGACCTCTCTATGAGACCAATCCGAGTTCTCGTCGCCAAGCCCGGTCTTGATGGACATGACCGGGGAGCCAAGGTCGTCGCCGCGGCGCTTCGCGACGCCGGGATGGAAGTCATCTACACAGGCCTGCATCAGACGCCCGAAATGATCGCGACCGCGGCGATCCAGGAAGACGTCGACGTCATCGGCCTCTCGATCCTGAGCGGCGCCCATATGACGCTCATCCCTCGCGTTCAGGATCTCGTTCACGCGCAAGGCCGCGACGACATCCTGATCACCGGCGGTGGAATCATCCCAAAGGAAGACGTTGATACACTCGAGCGCCGCGGAATCGGGCGACTGTTCGGGCCGGGCACCCCCACGACGGAGCTGATCGCGTACATCAAGGAGTGGTTCGCCACGCGCGAAAAGCAGGAAGCGTAGTGAGCAATCGCCTGCGCGAGCTGAGCGACGAGGTTAGGGCGCTCGAGACAAAGCTTCGTGAGGCGGGGGGAGCTAAACGGATCGAGAAGCTGCACCAGCAGGGGAAGCTCTCGGCGCGCGAGCGGGTGGAGCTTCTCCGCGACAATGGCTCGAGCATGCTCGAGATCGGGCTCCTCGTCGCCTACGACCAGTACGAAGGACAGGCTCCTGCGGCTGGAGTCGTGACTGCGATCGTGAGAGTGCACGGTCGCGAGACGGTCGTCGTCGCCAACGACGCTACGGTGAAAGCTGGGTCGTGGTGGCCCGAGACAATCAAGAAGATTCTGCGGGCTCAGGAGATCGCCATGCGGTGCCGCATACCGATCGTGTATCTCGTCGATTCCGCTGGCGTGAACCTGCCGTATCAGGGTGGCGTCTTCCCGGGCCAGTACGGAGCGGCGCGTATCTTCTATTACAACTCGATCATGCGGCGTTACCTGCACATTCCGCAGATCGCGGCGGTGATGGGACAGTGCATTGCGGGCGGCGCATATCTGCCCGCGCTCTCGGACGTGATTCTCATGGTGAAGGGCACATCGTTCATGGGGCTGGGTGGTCCGAATCTGGTGAAGGGCGCGACGGGACAGGTCGTGGATTCGGAGACTCTGGGCGGAGCATCAACGCACACCGAGATCAGCGGCGTCGCGCACTACGCGCTGGACAACGATGAGGCGTGCGTCGCCAAGATCCGCGACCTGATCGAGCGTCTGCCGACAACGACTCGCGCCCTCGCGCTCCTGCCGCACGACAATGGGGAAGACGACCAGCATTCAGGTAAAGCGCGCGTCGGCGCGAGCACGCCGAGGGCCAAAGCAAGGGCCGCGAAGTCCGGCAGCAAGGAAGAGGATTTGTACGACCTCCTTCCCGCCGATCACCGCATGTCGTACGACATGCACGCGGTGCTCCGGGCAATTCTGGACAACGGCGAGATCGACGAGTTCCAGGACGGCATCGCGAAGGAGATGATCTGCGGCGACGCCCGAATCGATGGAATTACGCTCGGCGTCATCGCAAATCAGCGCGGTCTGATCAAGGGCCGCGAGGGCGAGAAGCCACGGTTCGGCGGCATCGTCTATACGGAAAGCGCGGAAAAGGTCGCGTACTTCATCGATCGCTGCGACCGGCTGGGGATTCCACTGCTCTTCGTGCAGGACGTCTCCGGCTTCATGGTCGGCACCGAGGCGGAGCACGCGGGGATCATCCGTGCTGGCGCGCGCTTCGTCGAAGCGATGGCGACGGCGCGCGTGCCCAAAATAGTTCTCACCGTCAATCACGCGTCTGGCGCCGGATACTACGCAATGGCCGGTCAGGGATTCGATCCCGATTTCATCCTCAGCTGGCCGACCGGGCGGATGGCGGTGATGGAAGGCGAGTCGGCGATTCAGGCGGTGCACGGACCAGCCCTGGAAGCGGCGAAGAAAAAGGGGGGCGCTCTCGAGCCCGAGGTCGCAAAATCGGTCGACGAGATGCGCGCCGACTACGAGCACCAACTCGATGCGCGCTACGCGGCGGCACGCGGATTCGTCGACGCCATCGTCTATCCGGAGAATACGCGTGAGATGCTGAGCCTGGCACTCCGAGCCTCTCTCCACAATCCGGGACCGCACCTCGGTCCCTTCGTGCTTCCGCCTCATCTCTCGGAGGAGAGCAGTTGAAGAAAGTCGTCCGTGTCGCCGCCGGCCAGGGATTCTGGGGCGATGATCTCGACGCACCGCGGCGCCAGGTAGAGGGAGGTCCGGTTGATTACCTGATGCTCGACTACCTCGCTGAGGTCACGATGTCGATTCTCCAGAAGCAGAAGGAGCGCGACCCTTCTCTCGGCTACGCTCGAGATTTCGTCGGTGCAATCGAAAGCGTTCTTCCAGCCGTGGTCGAGAGAGGTGTCAAGATCATTGCAAACGCTGGCGGAGTGAATCCGCCCGCATGCGCCGCCGCGGTAAAAGCGGTGGCCGAGAAAAATGGAGCGAAGGGCGCGCTACGAATCGGAGTCGTCTCGGGCGACGATCTGCTCGGTCGTATCGACCAGCTCATCGCAGCGGGACATCCTCTGGCGAACATGGAAACCGGCGAGCCGCTCTCGCTCGTGAGGGACCGCGTGCTTTCTGCCAACGCATACATCGGCTCCGAGCCGATCGTGGAAGCGCTCGGCAAAGGAGCGAACGTCGTGATCACCGGACGCTCGACCGATACCGCCCTCACGATGGCGCCGCTTCGTCACGAGTTCGCCTGGGGCGCAGAAAGCTGGGATCAGCTGGCAGCGGGAATCGTGGCGGGACATATCATCGAGTGCGGGGCGCAATGCTCGGGCGGCAACTGCCTCTACGATTGGCGTTCGATTCCCGACCTTGCGAACGTCGGATATCCTCTGGTAGAGGCAAAACCTGACGGCTCCTTTATCGTGACGAAGCATCCGAACACGGGTGGAAGGGTCTCTGTTCAAACGGTGAGCGAGCAACTTGTCTACGAGATGGGTGATCCACACTCCTACATCACGCCCGACGTCATCGCCGACTTCACGACGATCAGCGTGGCGCGAGATGGCGACGATCGTGTGCTCGTAACGGGAATCAAGGGGAAGCCGCCGACGGACAAGCTCAAGGTCTCAGTGGCGTACCGCGCCGGCTTCAAGGCGGTTGGCACTCTCGTCTATGCGTGGCCCGATGCGCTCGAAAAAGCGCAGTTGGCTGACCGTATCCTGCGCCAGCGGCTGGACAGGCTTGGTCTCCGCTTCGAGCGCATCCTCTCCGAATTCGTCGGCGCGAACGCTACGCACGGACGCCTCGCCGGAGACCAGCGCAAGGCGCCGGAGGTACAGTTGCGCTTCGGAGTCCGCGGCCCCGATCGCGCCGCGGTGGAACGATTCACGCGGGAGATTGCACCGCTCGTTCTGAACGGGCCCCCGAGCGTCACTGGATTTGCCGGCGGGCGGCCCAAGGTCGAAGAAATCGTGGCATACTGGCCCGCGCTGATCGACAAGTCCGTTGTGAAGACCAAAGTGGACATCATCCAATGAAGGTGCGCCTCGTCGACATCGCGCACGCCCGCTCGGGCGACAAGGGCGACACCGCCAACGTCGGTGTGATCGCGCTGGAGCCGCGCTGGTACCAGGTGCTCGAAGAATTCGTGACGCGCGACCGAGTGGCCGAGCACTTTCGTGGCATGATCGAGGGCGCGGTCGACCGATACGAGCTTCCCAATCTCAACGCGCTCAACTTTCTGCTCCACGGCGCGCTCGACGGTGGCGGTACGTTGTCGCTCAAGACCGATGCCCAGGGCAAGGTCTACTCGACGGCACTGCTGCGCATGGTGATCGACGTTCCGGACGCCGAGGCAAGGCGTCTCGATCTACCGGCGGCAGAGTGAACAACATCCGCATGAGTGCCGACGGGCCGATCGGCAGGATCACCCTCGCCCGTCCGGAAAAAAAGAACGCGCTCGATCGCGTCACCGCCGACGAGCTCGCGGAAGCGCTGTTCGCCCTGAGTGAGTCGCCGGTGAACGTAGTCGCCATAGACGCCGAGGGTCCCGATTTCTGCACCGGAGCTGATCTCTCCGCGCTCGAGGACATGCTCGACGCCCCACGCCCGGACCAAATCGAAGACGCCAAAGCCCTCGGACACGTCTTTCATACCATTCGGCGCATGGAAAAGCCGGTCGTCGCTCTGGTCAAGGGCCGCGCGTACGGCGGCGGCGCGGGCCTGGCATCGGCCTGCGACATCGTCCTCGCGCACGAGGAAGCCCGCTTCGCGTATCCGGAGGTCACGATCGGGTTCGTTCCGGCGATGGTCATGACGATGCTCCGGCGTTCAGTTGGAGAAAAGCACGCGTTCGATCTCGTCAGCACCGGCCGCGTTCTGAAGGCGGAAGAGGCAAGGTCAATCGGCCTGGTGTCCCGAGTGTTCGCCGCAAAAGACTTCGACCAGCTGTCTCAATCCGTTCTCAGGCAGCTCGCGGAGGCACCGCCCAGCGCGATGGCGGCGACGAAGACTCTCTTCTACAAGCTCGACACCCTCAGTTTCATCGATGGCATCTCGGCCGGCATCGTCGCCAACGCCGATGCCCGAGCGACACCTGCCTTCCGTGCCGGCGTGAAACGATTCGCCAGCCGCAACAAGGACGCCCAGTGAGCCCATTCACAATTGCCAAGCTCGCGCTGATGCTGATCGCCGCGATCCTGCTCGCATGGGGGATAAGAGCCGACGACGCCGCGCTCCGTTGGGCGGGGATCGCGTTTCTGTTCATCGCGCTGATCCTTCGATTCATCAAGAAGCCGCGCGGGCTCGGATGAAGACCCCGCGTCCGACCACCATCGTCGATGCGCCACGTCTCTCCAGGAAGCTCGGCGTCGACCTGGTGCTGGCCAGCGAGATCCACCAGTACACGGGCAGCTTCAAGTTTCGCGCTGCTCACAACGTCGCGGCCCACGTAAAGCAGGGGCACATTATCACTGCGTCCTCAGGCAATTTCGGGCAGGCCATCGCCTACGCTTGCTCGCTGTTCAACAAGAGATGCACCGTCGTGATGCCGGCGACGGCGCCGAAGATAAAAGTCGACGCTGTTCGAGAGTACGGAGCTGAAGTCGATCTCGTCGACGTGACTAAGAAGGGAAGGCTTGAGCGGCTGGGCGAGCTGGCCAAGGAATTTCCCGACGCGTACGTCGCCAGCCCATACGATGATCCTCTCGTGATCGAGGGCAACGCCAGCCTCGCCCGGGAGCTTGTCGCTCTCGACCTCGATCTCGATTTCATCATCGCGCCCATAGGCGGGGGCGGGCTCACCTCCGGATTGGTTAAGGGCGTCGAGCAGAGTGGAAGAAATACGCAGGTGCTCGCCGCCGAGCCGCTGCTTTCAAACGACGCCGCTGAATCGTTTCGCGCCGGACACATCGTGTCTCTGCCCGATGAATCCAGCACCATCGCTGACGGCGCCCGCGTGCTCCGGCTCGGCGATCGCAATTGGGAGATTCTGAGCCACGGCCTTGCCGGTGTGATCGAAGTCACGGAGGAGCAGATCAAGGAAGGAGTCCGCCTCCTCTTCGCGCTCGCGAATCTG
>JADGQV010000090.1 GCA_017881465.1 Gemmatimonadaceae bacterium | reverse complement strand
AGTGTTCGCGCGGCTGATCACGCTCTGCGCAGCTGGAACAAGGCGCCGTGCTTCCACACTCCCCCCGCCGCAGCTCTCTCCGTGTCTACGCTTCGAGAACGGCACGAAATCGCACCGACTTGTCGCGCACCGTTTGGAGAGCCTCGTTCACTCGTGTCATCGGGTGGCGCTCGATCGTCGGCACTACCCGATGCTTCGCGGCAAATGCAAGCATCTTCTTGATCATCTTGCGCGAACCTGTGTTACTGCCGACGACCTTTTTGAAGCCCGCCAACAGGGGGAATGCCATGATGCTGACTTTATTTTCCGGCATTCCCAGCACGCAGAGCGTTCCCTTGGGGCGGAGTGCGGCGATCAGTGAATCCCAGGGGAGATCCGCAGCCGCCGTGGTGAGGATCAAGTCGAGCGAATTGGCTGCGGCTGCCATCCCGGCTGCATCGTTGAGGTCGATGAAGCGGTTCGCACCGAATCGCCGCGCCTCGTCAGCCTTCGATTTTGAGGTGGAGAACGCAGTCACATTGCATCCCAGAGCGCGCCCGAACTGAAGCGCGAGGTGACCGAGACCGCCTACGCCGACCACGCCGAGTTTGGTCCCACGCCGCGCCTTATGGTCGACAAGCGGCGAAAAAACGGTGGCTCCCGCGCACAGTAGCGGAGCCGCTTCCGCCGATGATATCGCCTTTGGAATCGGGAAGGCAAATCGGGCATCGGCGCGCGCTCTGTCGGCAAAGCCCCCGGCGTGACCCACGCACGTAGGTTGCGCACTCGCGCACAGATTCTCTTCCCCCGCCTTGCACCACTCACACTTCATGCAGCTTCCCGCCTGCCATCCAATCCCTACGCGTTGGCCGACCTTGAGATCTTTCGCGGATTTGCCGAGCGCGGTTACCGTGCCGACAATCTCATGACCAGGAATGAGCGGGTACGAGCTGATCCCCCAATCGTTGTCGATGAGATGGATGTCGGAATGGCAGATTCCGCAGTGAGTTACCGCGACCTCGACCTCGTTGTTGCCGAGGGGGCCGGGGTCGAAGACGTGCGGCGTGAGCTTGGCGCCCTGCGAAGGCGCTGCGTACGATTTGATCGACATGTCCGGCTCGGATTGGGGTGCTGTCGAATCTAAGGTGCCTCTAGGCGCCCGCTAGATCCCGGAACTCGACGCGGTTGCCACACGGTCCGACGCGTTCTGGTTAGAGCTTGCAAAGACCTGTGTAAGTCTCGGGTCTCCTGTCGCGGAAGAACTGCCAGACGTTCCGGACTTCGCGGATCTGTTCCAGATCCAGCTCCGCCGTGATGAGCTCGTCTCGATCGCGGCTGGCCTGGGCCAGAAACTGTCCGCGCGGATCGCAGAAGTAGCTCTGGCCGTAGAACTCCCCGATGTTCCACGGCTTCTCGAAGCCGACGCGATTGATCGCTCCGACGAAGAACGCGTTCGCCACCGCGTGCGCCGGCTGCTCAAGCTTCCACAGATACTCGGACAAGCCCGCCACGGTTGCCGAGGGATTGAAGACGATCTCCGCACCATTGAGCCCGAGCTCGCGCGCGCCCTCGGGGAAGTGTCTGTCATAACAGATGTAGACGCCGATGTCGGCATACTGCGTCTTGAACACCGGATAACCCAGGTTGCCCGGACGGAAGTAGAACTTCTCCCAAAAGCCGGGACCGCAGTGCGGGATGTGGTTCTTCCTGTATTTCCCGAGATACGTCCCGTCGGCGTCGATCACCGCGGCGGTGTTGTAATAAACGCCGGTCCCTTCCTCCTCGTAGATAGGCACGACGATCGCCATCGAGTGGCGCTTCGCGACCTCCTGCATCAGTCGCGTCGTCGGACCATCCGGGATGTGCTCGACCGCGTCGTACCACTTCGTATTCTGCTCGGCGCAGAAATACGGGCCGGTGAAGATCTCCTGCATGCAGACGATCTGCACGCCTTCGCGCCCGGCCTGCTCGAGCAGCTTGAGATGCTTCTCGATGTTCGCTTCGCGAATCTTCTCCAGCGGCTCGTCGGTCGAGCACGCGTGCGACGCCTGAATCAGACCGCACTTGACGACACGGGCCATCCCCTATCTCCCTATGTTTTGGTAGAAGTCTGCGCGATTGGCTCGCGCCGCATCAGCAGCCAGTAGATGCTGAAACTGAGAGCGAAAGTCACGAACCACGCGTAGGAATACAGCCTGTCGAAGACATTGGGACTGCTGACCCTGCCTCCCGGCGTGGAGACGGCGTGGATGAATCCCGGCACCACGGGAGCGATTGCAAGTACGAGAGCGATGATCGCGCGCGGGTTGATTCCGTTTGCATAGGTGTAGCGCCCCCGCAGACGGAAGAGATCATCGACGGCGAGCTGCTGCTTTCGGATGATCCAGTAGTCGGCAATCAGAATTCCACCCAGTGCCCCCATCAAGCTGGAGTACCCGAGGAGCCAGGTGAAAATGTAGGCGGCCGCATCAGAGTACAGCTTCCACGGCATCATGACGATGCCCAGGACGGCGGTGATGAGCCCGCCGGTCACGTAGCTGATTCGGCGCGGACTGAGGTTGGAAAAGTCGTTCGACGGCGACACGACGTTCGCCGCCATGTTCGTGGTGAGCTGCGCGGCGAGCACGACCAGCGCCGCGAAGATGATGACGGGCGCACGTCCGATCCGGCTCACCAGTTCTACGGGATCCCAGATTGCCCTGCCGAAGATGACGATCGTCGCGCTCGTCACTGCCACTCCGATGAATGCAAAGGCGGTCATCGTCGTGGGAAGGCCAAGCGCCTGGCCGAGCGCCTGCGACCGTTGGCTCTTCGCGTAGCGCGTGAAGTCAGGAATGTTGAGACTGAGCGTGGCCCAGTAGCCGACGTTGGCGGTGAGCGCGGCCGGAAAGATCACCCAGAACTCGCCCTGACCCTTCTGGAGTTTCTGCGACTCGCTCAGAATGTGCGTGAGTCCGCCACCGTTCCGAATCGCCCAGAGCAGCAGCAGCGCTCCGCCTCCCAGCAGCAACGGCGCGGACCAGCTCTCGAGAACCTTGATGCCTTCCGTGCCTTTGAGGATGATCGCGATCTGAATTCCCCAGAAGATCGCGAACGCTATCGCGATGCTGCCGGGAATCTGCGCCCAACCCGCCCACGCCGCTTTCAGCAGCGCGTCGAGAGCAAGCGCTCCGATCCAGGTCTGAATCCCGAACCATCCGCATGCCACGATCGCGCGGAGCATCGCCGCCACATTCGCGCCGCGGACACCAAAGCTGGCACGGCACAAAACCGGAAACGAGATTCCGTACTTGGTCCCCGCGTGCGCGTTCAGAATCATCGGAATCAGCACGATCACGTTTCCGAGGAGGATCGTGACCATCGCCTGCCACCACGTCATCCCCTGCTCCATCAGTCCGGAAGCAAGCGTGTAGGTGGTGATCACGACGCTCATTCCTATCCAGAGTGCAGCGATGTTGTAGGTGGACCAGGTGCGGCGCGAGGGATCCGTCGGGGCGAGATCGGGATTCCAGAGCGGGCTGTTCCGAATGTCGTCCGAAGCGAGCGTAGTATCGCCCGTGTAGCCGGCTCCGGTCGCGACCGTCGTCACGGCGCCAGGCCGGCGGTCTTACGCGAGAGCCACTGGCCGCGTCCGGGGTTTCCGACGACCTGGTAATCATCGACGATCACATCGCCCCGGGAGAGCGTCGTGCGGGCGAAGCCGGCGAGATCCCATCCCTCGTACGGCGACCAGTCGGCATTCGTCTCCATCGACTCGGGATCGACCTTGTGCGTTTTCTTCGGGTGAATGATCGCGATGTCCGCGTCGGCGCCGATCTGGATCGCGCCCTTCCGCGGGTACAGCCCCATGATCTTCGCGGGATTCGTGGAGAGCTTGGTGCACATCTCCTCGAGCGTGATCTTCCCGCCGAGCACGCCGCGCGTGTAGATGAGCGGCATCAGCGTCTCGAGGCCCGGCATCCCCATCGGGATTTTGGTCCAGTCCCCGTTCCACATCGCCTTCTGCTCGCGGTCGAACGTACAGGTGTCCGTGGACACCACTGACACCTCTCCGGACTTGAGCCCCTTCCAGAGTCGCTGCACGTCCTTTGGCTTCTTGAGCTGCGGACAGCAGGCGAAGAGATGACCATCCTCCCTCTCGAACACCGAATCGTCGAGCACGAGGTACTGCACACACGTCTCCGCCAGCACCGGCACTCCGCGCGCCTGGGCGGCGCGAATGATGTCCGCGCCTTCGCCGGTCGACATGTGCACGATGTAGAGCTGCCCGCCCGTCGCCTCGCACCACTGCACCGCGCGCTGAATCGCCTCCGCCTCGATGAAATTGGGCCGCGTCATCGGATGCAGCCGGGCGCCGTACTTTTTCATCAGCTCCGGCGTATGGTGGCGCGCGATCAGCTCGTCGAGCACTCGCGCCGACTCCGCATGTACCAGGAGCATGGTTCCATATTCCTTCATTTTCTCGAGCGTGCCGAACATCGCCCTGTCGTCCGACTGCCAGCCCTCGGATTCATAGATCATGAATTCCTTGAAGGTGGTGAAGCCGCGATCGACCATCCCCTTGATCTGATCCTTGTGCTCGTTCCAGCGGGTGATGCAGATGTGGAACGTGTAGTCGATCAGCGACTTGCCCTCCGCCTTCTTCATCCAGTTGTCGGCTGCCTGGTCGAGGGATTCACCGGCGTAGGGAATCGCGAAGTCGATCAGCGTGGTCACGCCTCCGCGGGCACCGGCGCGCGTGCCGGTTTTGTAATCATCGGCCGACACCGTCCCGCAGAATGGGAGCTCCAGGTGCACGTGAACATCGAGAACGCCCGGAATCACATGATGGCCGGTGGCGTCGATCACTTTCGTGGATTTGTCACCCTCGAGATTCACGCCGAGAGCGGTGATCTTCTCGCCGGTTATTCCGATGTCACCCGTGAACGTGCCCGCCGGCGTGACGACGTTGCCGCCCTTGATGACCTTGTCGAATGGCACCGATCGTTTCCCCTGTAACGTTGATTTATTAGTTGGCAACGGCCGTCAGCGCGCGATCGAGCACGTCCAGCGTGAAATCCGCATCCTCGGCGGTGATGCACATCGGCGGCTTGATGCGGAGCACATTCCCATCGAGGCCGCCCTTCCCGATAAGAACGCCCATCTCGCGCGCGGCCTCGAGCAGCGCCAGCGTCTCTTTCTTCGCGGGCTCCTTTGTTTTCCTGTCGCGAACGAGCTCCACGCCGAGCATCAGTCCCATGCCGCGGACGTCGCCAATGATCTGATGATACTTCGCCAGCTCCTTGAATCCGTCCTTCAGCTTCTTGCCAAGCACGCGCGAGTTCTCCTGAAGCCCATCCTCGTCGATGACGTCCAGCACCGCCAGCCCAGCCGCCATGCAGACCGGGTTTCCCCCGAAGGTGTTGAAGTGGCTGCGCTGCGTCAGCGCCTGCGCGATCTCCATGCGGGTCGTGACGGCGCCCAGCGGAACGCCGTTGCCGATGCCTTTTGCCATGGTGACGAAATCAGGCACGACGTCGAAGTTTTCGAATCCCCAGTAGTGATCGCCGGTGCGTCCGAAGCCGGTCTGAACTTCGTCGGCGATACAAAGGCCGCCGTGCTCCCGCGTGATCTTGTACGCCTCGCTCAGATAGTTCCGCGCTCCGTGCGTCGCGCCGCCTACGCCCTGAATCGGCTCGGCGATGAACGCCGCGATCTTGCCCGGCGTCGAGAAGCGGATGATGCCGAGTATGTCTTCCGCGCTCTTGGATGCGATCTCCTCGGGCGTGCCAGAGAACTGGCTCCGGTATGGATCTGGAGAGACGGCGTGGTGGACGCCGAACGCGCCCGGGACGGGATACTTCCAGGTGTTGTGCGAAGTCAGTCCCATCGCGCTTGGGGATCCGCCGTGATAACCGTTCCGGAGCGCGATGACATCGGTGTTGCCCGTGAATAACCGCGCCATCGTGACGGCAAGATCATTGGCTTCGCTGCCGCTGTTCACGAAGTAAGTGACGTCGAGCCCCTTGGGCATCTTCGACGCGAGCTTCTTCGCCAGGAGCGGAAAGTTCGGATGCAGGTAGATCGTCGTCGCATGCTGGAGCGTCTCAACCTGCTTCTCGATCGCCGCGACGATCTTCGGATGGCAATGCCCGCACGAGACCGTCACGATCCCCGCATACATGTCGAGATAGCGCCGGCCCGTTTCGTCGAATAGCCATTGCATGTGGCCCTCGACGATGAGGAGCGGCTCTCCGTAGAGTGTGAAAACCGCCGGATTCGTGTACTTCTTCCGCATCGCGAGAAGTTCGGCGCGCGGTGGACCTGCGTACGGTTTCGGAACGTGGTCGCACGGCGGCATCTGGAGCGGCGCGCGCGAGCCTGTCGCACCTTTGCCGGTCGTGGTGCGCTCGCGCGGTGGCGAAGTGGGCGCGATAGTCATGGCCTAGGCCCGCACCGCGATTTCGGGCTGCGGCGCGGCGTAGCCTTCCACCGTTTCGTAGCCGGAGTGGTAGTCTGCTGTATCGGGACGACGAATCTCCGACTGGGCCACGATTCTGTCGCGACGGATGCCGCGGAAATCTTCGATGCTCTTCCACCCATCCTTCGCGTGCGCCTCGAGGAACTTGTCGAGACCCGAGAGCAGGCGCTTGATGACGTTTGGACCGACCGCCTGATCGAGCATTGCGGCCGTGCACACCTGAACGGTTCCGCACCCGAGCAGAAAGTAAGAGGCCGCCTGATTGAAATCAGACACGCCCCCAATTCCCGAAAAGCTTCGATCCGGAAACGCCTTTGTAAGTTGCGACATCTTCGCCAGCGCGAGCGGGAGAATCGCTGGTCCCCCCAGTCCGCCGCTCGAGACGAGGCCGTCGACGTTGATCTCGAACTCGAGCGTCTCGGGATCGATCAGGGGTATCGACGGGAACGTATTCGACGAAACGATCGCATCTGCTCCGCCGCGGAAGCACGCGGCCCCCTCGACGACGATGTCCGCTGTCGCGGGAGTGAGCTTGCACCACACCGGAACTTTTGCGACTTCCTTCACCGCTTCGGTCACGACGGAACAGAGTCCCTGATCCTTTCCGATGTTGGACCCCATGTCGCGGCGGTCCATGTGCGGGCAGGAGAAGTTGAGCTCGAGTCCATCCGCACCTTCTCCCTGCGCCGTTTCCGCCAGCTCCTGCCAGTGCCTGAGCTCCTTGTCGTTGCCGGATCCCGCCATGATCGATGCAATCAGTACCTTGTTCGGGAACGCTTCCTTGATGCGGCGGATGCGTGGCGCCCACCACTCCAACGTCTTGTCGGAGATAAGCTCCCAGTTCCACGATGAGTGGAGCGCGGCTCCCGGACGCTTCTTCATCGACACGTTTGCGTCTTCAGGAGTGGTGCGCATGAATTTCGCCTTGGCGCCGTAAACGTTGACGACGGGATGGAGCCCGATCGTCTTCGTGACCACTCCGCCCCATCCGGCCTCGAAGGCGCGCGTGATGTTCGATTCCGACTCAGTCGGTGGCGCCGATGATAGGAGAAAGGGATTCTCGAAATGAATTCCGGTGAATGTTACGGAACGATCCACGCTCATACAGCCTCCGAATTGTTATCGTCGCAACGCGCCTCTGGAGCGCGCTCGGCCATCACGACATCCAGTTGGTTCCCGCTTCCTTGTTCCACTTCGTCGTCATCTTCTTCGACTGCGACCAGAACTCGATCGAGCCCCGTCCCGTGATGTCACCGACGCCGAACTTGGAGTCGTTCCAGCCGCCGAACGAGAACGGCTCGCGCGGAACCGGAACTCCGACGTTGACGCCGACCATCCCGGCGCTCGCGTGCTCCATCACGTATCGGGCGGTGCCGCCGCTTTCCGTGAAAACCGAAGCCGCATTTCCATAGGGCGACGCGTTCTCGATTTTCAGGGCCTCATCGATGTCCTTTGCCCGGATGATCACCAGCACGGGGCCGAAGACTTCGTCCTGCGCAATTCGCATGTCGGGCGTAACGTGGTCAATGATCGTCGGCCCGATGAAGTATCCGCTCTCCTTGCCCTTCACCACCGCTCGCCGGCCATCCACCAGAACCTTCGCGCCGGCCGCTTCCGCTTCGGCGATGTATTTCTCGATTCGCTCCTTTGCGGCGGCCGAGATGACCGGACCGATGTCACGCCCCGGAACAATGTTTTTCGCGTGCTCGACCATTCGCTCGATGATGTCGTCCGTCCGGGAGACGGCGACCATCACCGACGCCGCCATGCAGCGCTGACCCGCGCAGCCCGACATCGAGGCGACGACGTTGCTCGACGTCATCTCCTTCGCCGCATCCGGCATGACGATGAGGTGATTCTTCGCCCCGCCCAGGGCGAGGCAGCGCTTCAGCGTCGCCGTCGAGCGGCGATAAACCACCTTCGCAATCTTCGTCGAGCCGACGAAGCTGACCGCGGCGATTCCCGGATGATCGCAGATCGCTTCAACGGCTTCCTTACCCCCGTTGACGATCTGCAGCACGCCCTCCGGCAATCCCGCCTCCTTGAGCAGCTCCGCGATTTTCCCCGCGCTCAGCGGCACCAGCTCCGACGGCTTGAGAATCAGACAGTTACCGAGTGCGATGGCGTTCGGGAGCGACCAGTTCGGCACCATGTTGGGGAAGTTGAAAGGCGTGATCGCCGCGACGACACCAAGCGGATACCGTTCGACCCGGCACTCGACACCACGACTGACCTCGAGAACCTCACCCGGCGCAATCTGCGGCAGCGAGCACGCAAACTCGCACAGCTCTGCCGACTTCAGGACCTCCGCTCTGGCTTCGGATGTCACCTTCCCGTTTTCTTCCGTTATGAGGGCAGCGAGCTCGTCGATGTTTTTCTCGAGCAGCGCCTTGTATCGGTAGAAGACCTGCACGCGCTCCTTGATCGGAGTCGCGGACCACGACGGGAACGCCTTTTGTGCGCTCGCAACGGCGGCGTCGACATCGTCCTGGCTCGAGAGCGGCACGCGCGAGATGACGCTCCCATCGCTCGGGTTGTGCACCTCGAGGAATGAGCGGTTGCTGCCGACGAACGAGCCGCCAACATAATTCTGTACTTCTGGGTACTTCACCATCCCTCCCCGCACTCGGACTCGCTGCTAACTGGCGGAACCCCCCAACCCGTGGATTGGAAGGCACTTATACCCATCATGGCAAGATGCGTTTGGGGCCGAAACGTTGCAAGCAGAGCTAAGCCCATCCACTTCTCCGACCGAGATGAAATATGAGGAGATTGTGATGCGTCTCCTGTAGAGGTGGCTCGCCGGCGAAGCACTGATTCGCTGGTGTATTGAAATTGAAGTCTCCCATATCCTTCTTGATAGTCGTACCGGCACGAAGCATGATGCTCAGATTGTGGTCACACTTCTGTAACTGCAAGCGGAAATTAAATGACTGATCCTTCGGCTACTGTTGAGCAGCCGCATCAAATACTTCCCCCCGTCGATCGCGGTATGTCGATCGGCAAGGCGACGGTGATCACCGTCGCCTCCGCGATACTGGTAATGGGCTCGACCTACGCGGTGGTAAAGGGAACCCTCTCCGCGGGGATGACACGCCTTCTAGCGGTCATCTCGCTTCTCTCGCTGGTCGCTTTGGCGTACGGTCTGATCGAGCTGGCACTGGCGGTGATAGCGACGACGTCTGAGCGGCGGAGAATGGCGCGAGAAGTGACCGAGCGGCGTCAGGGAGACCGGGCGAGAAAACCGACGCCGCGCTAGAGACAGCGAAAGATTTGCGGCGCCTTGCCTCACGCCAGGTGAAACGTTCCGAATAATTCGGACGAAAAAAGCCCCGTCAGGTATACACCAGACGGGGCCGGGGTTTGCAGCAGAATGCTGCTAGGCTACCAGCGGTAGTGCGCGAATGCCTTGTTCGCTTCGGCCATGCGGTGCGTGTCTTCCTTCTTCTTGACCGCGTTGCCTTCGCCCTTGCTGGCGGCGATCACTTCGGCGGCCAGCTTCTCGGCCATCGACTTCTCGTTGCGGCCGCGTGAGAAGGTGATGAGCCAGCGCATCGCGAGCGCCGTGCGGCGGTCGGGCCGGACTTCTACCGGGACCTGGTAGGTCGCGCCACCGACGCGGCGGCTCTTCACTTCGACGGCGGGCTTGAGATTCGTGAGCGCCTGCTTGAAGATCGTGACACCGGGCTGCGCGGTCTTGTTCTCGACGATGTCCATCGCGCC
>JADGQV010000089.1 GCA_017881465.1 Gemmatimonadaceae bacterium | reverse complement strand
AGGCGTGACTGCGGTCGCACGGGAACAGTCTCTTGAGAGTGAAGATCTCCATCCAGGCCAAGAAGTGGCGCCGTTCGGTCCCCCGCGCGTGGAAGCAGATTCAACTCCTGCACCCCGCGAAAATTGCCGGGTGCGTGGCGATCTCCGCATTCAATATCCTCTGGCACGGACACGGGATATTCAGGTCGTCTCCGTCGGTCCTGCGCTTCGCCATCGTTGGCGTCGTCTGCTATGTCGTGGCGACGATCGCGGAGTTTCTCTGGCTCTTGTACAGTGGCCCGAGCTTTACCGGCTTCGAATCACCGACGGCGGCGAAGAGCGCGACTCAAGCCGCTTCGACTGATCCGCTAGTCGAACAGTTGAAGGAGCTGCCACCCGCGGAGCTCCGCGAAGAGGTGCTTCAGCTCGCGAAAGAGATGAAATCATTCGAGGCTGTCAGCGATCGCGAGTTCGTCGACACCCTCGCCGGCGCCAGGCCGGTCAATGTCGCCACTGAAGCTGAGCGCGACGAAGTGCTGGACCAGCAGAGCGCCGAGCTGATGCAGCACAACCTCCGTACGTGGCGGGCATACAGGGAGAGATTCTATCGGCCCGCGCGCGCATTTCGTGACGAGCTTCGCAAGCGGCTCGGGATTCGCAACGTCAACAGCGAGCCGAGGATTCCGGCGCTGGACCGGGCGGCGCTCACCGGAGCCAACCCTATCGCGCAGGCGGCGGACTATCTGGCTGGGTTGGCGCGCCGACTGAAGTGAGCTGAGTCCCGGCGGTTGGTCAACTCTTTTTCGGGTCGCCGAGCCCGATTTCGAGCTGCGACAGAGCGTCCGGCGAGATTGCGTGGGTCGTCGAGATGTCGAACTTCCGGCGCAGATATTCCTCGAAGCTTATCCACTCGCCTTCGTATTCGACCGATCTCGTCCACGCGCACAGCGTCACGAGATTCCGGTAATGTTCTGCCCCGCGCGCAATGACGAGGAGCGCGATCAGCATCACGGCGAGCGCCGTGGCAAGGCCCAGAGAGACCAGGTCTCCGCGATGCAGCTCTTCTACGAGCGCCTGCTGCCGGTCCCGCAGCAGACTCGCCTCTTCGGCCGTCATCGCCTGGAGACCGGACCGGATCGAGGTCATCAAGCTGTCGCTGTGATTCGTACGTACGATGCTCACCGCCAGGTCATGCTTGCCCGCACGCTCCAGACTGATCCTCGAGTCGAGCTCGGCCAGCTTGGCGCGCGAAAGCGACTCGACCATCAGCAGGCGTCGCAGCTGCGCGGGATCGTCCGCCAGCAGACGCCGCAGGTTCAGGAGGCGGGTACGGACCTCGCTTGTTGCCACCGCGTATGGGGCCAGGAAGCCAGGCTGGCCAGTGAGGAGGTATCCCCTCTGCCCGGACTCCGCCTCGCTCATCCGCGCTTCGACTGTGGCAAGCTCCCGTTGGTTTTCCAGGGTGTGACTCACCCATTCGAAGGATTCGACGGCGGCGGTTCCATCGTTCCACTCCAGCAGAAGCAGGGCGCACATGACGAGCGCGGTTGACGCCAGGCCGAAGGAAACGAGAATCGGTGTGCTATGGGGAATTTTCATCGTGGCCTTGGGGCGAAACTAGCGAGGGGGCTGATTCTCTTATAGGACGATTCACGAAGGGGTGGGTATCCACGCAAACTGCAACTCTTTGCAGTTGCCGGAGCGACGCTATGGGGTATCATTCACGCCGTGCCCACGCCGGCTCCTCCCCGAAAAGAAGACCTCCCACTCCACGACGATGTTCGGTGGCTTGCCGGCGCGCTCGGGCGGGTCATCAAGCGGCTCGAGGGTGACGAGGCGTTCACGACCGTCGAGCGGCTGCGCGTCGCGACGCGGGCCCGCCGGCACGGTGCGCCAGACGCGCCCACCCTCGACGAGCTGCTCAAGCTGATCGACGGATTCAGCGTGGCGCAATGCGCGATGGCGGCGCGCGCATTCACGCTCTTTTTCCTGCTGATCAACACCGCCGAGCAAACGCACCGCGTCCGGCGCCGCAATTCGTATCTGGGCAAGGGCGTCACCGATCCCCAGCCCGCATCCGCGCGCTGGACAATGCGCGAGCTCCGCAACCTGGGCGCGAGCGCCGAGGCAATCGAGCGGGCGATGCTCACCCTGGATATCCGCCCCGTACTCACCGCGCACCCTACCGAATCCACACGCCGCACGCTGCTCGGGCTCCAGGCACGAGTCGCCCACGATCTTCTCACGCGTGAATCCGCGCCGCCGGACGAGGTGAGGCTGATCGAGCAGTCGCTGGAGGGCGAAGTGGAGCTGCTCTGGCTGACGAGCGAGGTCCGGCAGGACCGCCCGACAGTTCTCGACGAGGTGAGCTCGGCGCTCTGGTATCTGGAAACGCGACTTCTCGAGGCGGACGCGTACGTGCACGCGACGCTTGCGCTCGCGTTCGAGGACGAATTCGCGCGCTCGGCCGACGCGTTCAGGCTCGCGGTTCCGCTGCGATTTGGAACGTGGGTCGGCGGGGATCGCGACGGGAATCCGTACGTTACACCGGAGATCACGATCGCCACCGCGCGCCGGGCGAGCTACGTGATACTCGGGCGTTATCGCGAAGCGCTGGACGATCTGACGCGGCGGCTGTCGCTCTCGTCGTCTATCGCGCCGCCACTCGATGCCCTCGTAAAGTCGCTCGGGAAGGACCAGAAGCTGCTGCCGGTAATCTGGAAGAAGAACAGAAAGCGCGACGCAGACGAGCCGTTGCGGCTCAAACTGAGCTTCATGTCGGCGCGGATCGAGGCGACGCGCCGGCTGGTCGCCTCGCGCGACGCCGCGCGACCCAGAAAGGAACCAGCGGCGTACTCCGATGTCGGCGCGTTCGAGGTGGATCTGCAGCTGGTGCGCAAATCTCTGCTGCGCGCCGGCGCGGAGCAGGCGTGCCGCACTACCGTCGATCCGTTGTATGCGGCCGTGCGCGCGCATGGCTTTCACGGCTTCATGATGGATGTCCGCGAACATTCCGACGTTCATGCCGCCGCGGTCAAAGAGATTCTCGCGCCGAACAACGGTGATGCGGATGGAAAGAGGCTTCGCTCCGCGCTCCTCGCGAGAAGGCCGATTCTCAACAAGAACCGGAAGATCTCCGACGCGACGCGCCGGGCGGTGGATACGATGGCAGCGATCCGGACGATTCAGGACGAAGCGGGCGAGCCGGCCGCTTGCACGTACATCGTTTCGATGACGCGGTCCGCCGAAGACCTGCTAAGGGTGATCCTGCTCGCCCGGGAGGCCGGACTGGTGAACCTCGCCAGCGGGAAGCCGGTGTCGCATCTCGACGTAGTTCCGCTGTTCGAGACAGTGGACGATCTCGAGCGCGCGCCGGAGGTGATGCGCTCGCTGTTCGACGATCCCGTTTATTCCCGACAGCTCGAAGCGCGGGGACGGAAGCAGGAAGTAATGATCGGCTACTCCGATTCGGGTAAGGATGCCGGGATGATAGCGGCGTCGTGGGGTCTGTATCGCGCGCAGGAGTCTTTGGCCGAAGTGTTCGATGAGGCCGGAGTGGAGCTGCGTCTTTTCCATGGCAGGGGCGGGAGCGTCGGGCGCGGTGGTGGCTCGCCCGTCTATCGCGCTCTCGCCGCTCTGCCCCCCAGAACGACCAAGGGTCGCATCAAGATCACCGAGCAGGGCGAGATCATCTCGCAGCAGTTTGGTCTGTTGCCGGTAGCGGAGCGCACGCTGGAGGTGACGGCGGCGGGAGTGCTGTTGCACGAGTTCAGCGACTGGCGAAAGAAAGTCGGCGTAAAGGAGGTCGAAGACTTTCGCGAGGTGATGGATCGCGTGTCCGCGCGCTCGCGGGATGTCTATCACCAGCTCGTCTACGAAGACGACGCGCTGTTTCAGCTCTTTCGCATGGCGACGCCGATCGATGAGCTGGCAAACGCCCGGTTTGGCTCGCGCCCCGCGTACCGTCCGGGTGCAACGGCAGGCATCGAAGGCATTCGAGCCATCCCGTGGGGATTCGGCTGGACGCAGATCCGCCTCATGCTCACCGGTTGGCTCGGTGTTGGAACCGCGCTCGGCGAGGAGGTGTCTACGCGCGCCGGTTTGCGCCGGATTCAGCGGATGGCGGATTGCTGGCCGTTCGTAGACGACCTGCTGGGGAAGGCGGAGATGGTTTGCGCAAAGACCGACGTCGAGATCGCGGGTGCCTACGTGCGCCACCTGGGCGGCGATCGCAAGCTGCTCGAATCGCTGATTGGCGAGTATCAGCGCGCGGTCGAGGCGCTGCTTCTCATTCGGGGGCATCGTCTGCTGCTCGACGACACGCCCGTGCTGCAGTCGGCGATCGCGCTCAGGAATCCTTATGTCGATCCGCTCTCTCTGTTGCAGATATCGCTGTTGCGGAGAAAGCGCACGGGTGTGGCGAAGAACGAGCGCGAAAGGGCAGCGATAGACGACGCTCTTGCGACGACGCTGAGCGGAATCGCTCAGGGGCTGAGGAACACCGGCTAGCGGATTCTCTATTTGATCTTGAGCCCTCTCAGCCTCGGATCGAGAGGGGGATAGCGAAGATCGAGAGCATCGAGCGTGTCGGCGATCTTGCCCGCGACGAGAAGGTTGCGCGCGTGCTCGTTGTCAGCCGGCACGATGTGCCAGCGCGCCCAGCTCGTGCTGCATCTGGCGATGGCATCGCGGTACGCTTTCGTGTAGTCATCCCACAGCGCGCGGTCGTCGAGATCACCAGCGCGGAATTTCCAGTTCTTCTTTCTGTCTTCCAGCCGCTCGATGAGCCGCGTCTTCTGCTCGCCGCGCGAGACGTGGAGGAAAAACTTCAGGATCACGACCGAGTTCCGAGCCAGCATTCTCTCGAAGTCGTTGATGTGCCCGAACCGCTCCGACAAAGCCTTTTTCGGAATGAGCTTATGAACGCGCGGGACGATCACATCCTCGTAGTGCGAACGGTTGAAGATTCCGATCATCCGCCGCGGAGGAACGTGCTCGTGTACGCGCCAGAGGTAGTCGTGCTCTTGCTCCAGCTCGGTAGGGGCCTTGAAGCTCGTGACGATGCAACCCATGGGATTGACCTCGCGGAAAACTTTCCTGATTGTCCCGTCCTTTCCCGATGCATCTCGCCCCTGAAGGACGACGAGCAGCGCGAACCGTCCGTCGGCGTACAGCTTCTGCTGCAGCTTCCCGATCCGGTCTACCTGCTCCTCGGCGGCGTCGTCGAGGTGCTTGTGCTTGGGGAGACCGCTCGGCGGCGCAGCATCGTCGTCGCCGAGTCGGATCTGGAGCGGGCTCGTTATCGGTTTGAGGATGGCTTGGCCTGAAGGCATCGAGCAATGTCCGGGGAATGATGGGGTTTGTCAAAGCCTCCACTCAAACTCCGAGCCGAACGTATCTGAGTGGCGTTATACGCGCAGGCGGTCGGTTGTACTCGGATACGCGCGGGATACGGTCAGAGCGCGGTTACTACCGGCTGAGATCTATGCCTCTGACATCTCGGATCCCGTTCAGTCGCATTTGTCTCTACCCAACCCTTCGCCCGTACTGCCGGACAGCCAGCGTCAGCACCACGGTCCCAAACAAAGCGAGTATCCCGATCGGCTGCAGAATATCCCGAGCCGTCGCCCCCTTGAGCAGCACCGCGCGCATGATCTCTATGAAGTGCTTCATCGGATTCAGCTGCGCCATCCACTGCGCCCAGGTGGGCATCGAGCGGATCGGCGTGAACAGTCCGCTCATCAGCAGATAGATCATGATGATGAAGAACGTCACGAACATCGCCTGCTGTTGCGTGTCCACCAGTGTCGAGACGAAAAGCCCGATGCCGAGGGCCGCGAGCAGGTAGATCGCCGCGGCGGCGAAGACGAGCGGAATGCTGCCGAGCATGGGGATGTGAAAAACGAACCGCGCCACCAGCAATCCGAGCGTGAGCTCGACGAGCGCGATGATCCAGAAGGGAATCAGCTTGGCCGCCATGAAAACGCTCTGGGAGAGCGGCGTCACGCTCAGCTGATCGAGCGTCCCCAGCTCCTTCTCCCGGACGATGTTCATCGCCGTCATCAGCGTGCCGACTAACGTCACGAGCTGGACGAGAATCCCGGGGACCATGTAGTCCCGGTAGTTGAGATCGGGATTGTACCATCCGCGCGCGCGGACCTCGATGGGTCGAGCACCCGCGGAGGTGGGAGCGCCGGCCCCGCTCCCTCGTGCCGCGGTACTCACCATCGGGGTCAACTCAGCCTCGAGCTCGTTCGCGTACGCTCCAATGATCTGCGCCGCGTACGACTGCGTCACTCCCGCGGCTACACCGTCCTCGGCGTTCAACACCAGCTGCACCTGGGCGGTCCGGGTGCGCACGATGTCGCGCTCGAAATCAGAGGGAATGCCCAGAATCACGTCCGTTTTGCGCTCGAGCATCCACTGGTCGCCGACATCGGTCGATGGCGACGAGCCGACCGCGACGAACCGACGCGACGCCTGCAGCCTGTCAACCAGACCGCGCGACGTCTCGCTGTGATCCCGGTCCACGACGTACATCCGCGCAGTCTTGACCTCGAACGTTGCGGCATTACCGAGCAGGAGAAGCTGGATGATCGGCATGAGCATTAGCTGCGCTACCATGAAGCGGTCGCGAAAGATCTGCAGAAACTCCTTGCGGAGCAGATATCGAAGGGTTTGCACTGCTACTCGAGCCGCGGCTTGAAGCTTCGCATCGCCGCCGCGAGGAGTAGCATCGCCATCAACGACAGCATCAGCGTCTCACGCCACAGAATCGTGAGCCCCACCCCCTTCAGCATGATCCCGCGCGCGATCACGATGAACCAGCGCGCCGGAGCGATGTATGTAAATGGGACGAGCCAGGTTGGCATGCTCGCAATCGGAAAGATCATCCCCGACAACAGTGCGTTTGGCAGCATCGTCACCAGCGCCGCCGTCAGCATCGCGGCGCGCTGCGACGAAGTGCGCGCGGCAACGAGAACCCCGAGCGCGAGCGACACGAGTGTGTAGAGAATGCTCTCGGCGAGGAGAAGGACCACACTCCCGCGAAAGGGAACATGAAACACAGCCCACGCCGCGAGGAGTGCGGTGAGCACGTTCGCAAACGCCAGCGCCAGATATGGGAGGACTTTTCCGACGATGATCTGCTGTGGCCGGAGCGGAGAGACCAGCAGCACTTCCATCGTGCCGCGCTCCTTCTCGCGCGACAGCGATATCGCCGTCATTAGCGCCGAGACGAGCACGAGGACGAGCGCAATCAGCCCGGGAACGAAGAGGTTCACGCTCTCGAGCGTCGGATTGAATCGCATGCGCGTCTCGGTCACGATGCGCACCTGGCGGTTCTGCGCGCTCAGCTCGGCCTGGTACGAGGAGATCACCGCCCGGGCGTAGCTGAGATACGTCGTGCCCGCGTTCGGATCGGAAGCATCGACGGCAATCAGCAAGCGCGCCGGCTCGGTACCTCGCAGATGGCTCGCGAAATCGGGATCGAACACCAGCGCGACGTCAGCCCTGCCCCGTCGGAACAGCGGCTCGATGACGTCAGGAGTCTGACTGGTCGTGACGATGCGAAAGCGATTGGTCGAGAGAAAGCGCGACTGCAATTCGAGCGTGGCGTGATCGGGCGTCGGATCAATGACTGCCATCCGGATGTCGCGTACGTCACTTCGGAGCGCGTACCCGAACAGGATGACCTGCACCAGGGGCAACATGAGGAGGATGGTGAGCGTCTGACGGTCGCGCAGGATGTGACGAAATTCCTTCACCATGAACGCGCGCAGCGCGTTGCGATTCACGCTGTCTCTCCCTTCGTCGCGCCGCGCGCGAGCCGCACGAAGACGTCGTCCACGCTTTCAGCACCAAACTTCTCCTTCAGCTCCGTGGGAGTACCGAGCGCCGCAATCTTTCCATCCACCATGATCGAGATCCTGTCGCAATACTCGGCTTCGTCCATGTAGTGCGTCGTCACGAATACAGTGGTTCCGCGTGCAGCGGCGGCGTAGATCAGCTCCCAGAACTGCCGGCGCGTCATTGGATCGACTCCGCTTGTGGGTTCGTCGAGAAATACGATCTTCGGGTTGTGCAGGAGCGCGACGGAGAACGCGAGCTTCTGTTTCCACCCCAGCGGAAGCTTGCCGACGAGGTCGTCGGCGTTGGAGCTGAGTCCGAGAGTGTCGAGCATGGTGGTTGTGCGCTCCACGATCTGCCCGGGCGTCAGACCGTAGATGCCGCCATAGAGGCGAATATTCTCGCGGACGGTGAGATCGGCGTAGAGCGAAAATCGCTGGCTCATGTAGCCGATGTTGCGGCGGATCTGGTCGCGCTGGGTGGCGATGTCGAAGCCCGCGACGTGCGCGACACCCTCGCTCGGCGCCAGCAGTCCGACGAGCATTTTGATCGCGGTCGTCTTTCCCGCGCCGTTGGCGCCCAGGAAGCCGAAGACCTCTCCCGTCCCGACGTCGAAGGTGATGTGATCGACCGCGACGAAGGATCCGAAGCGGCGCGTGAGATCGCGCGCGTCGATCGCGAAGCCATTCGCCACTCCCGTTGCGCGCGGCGCTCTCGCTGGCGCGGCCGCCGAGGGAATCATGCGGCGGTCGCGGTCGGCGCGGGCGCGGAGCCCATCAACTCCATGAAGCTGTCCTCGATTCCGGCCGCGATCGGGTGCGCTTCCACACCTTTGTGCCCGCGCCCCGCGAGATACTCGCGCAGCTCGTTCGCGACCGTCTCCGGTGGAGCATCAGCGCGACTGTCCGTGTAATGGAGCTCGTCACCGAACAGATAGACCGTGTGCGCATGCGGGAATTCGCGGAGCGCGTGCAGCAGCCCGAACCGGTCGCCTCCGCGCACCGCGATCAGGGGCAGCCCATAGCGCGTACCGATCGAGCGAGGCGGGTCGATCTCGAGAATCTTTCCGCCGTGTATGAGCGCGACGCGGTCGCACCGCACCGCTTCATCCATGTACGGAGTGGAGACGACGATCGTGAGACCCGACGCCTTTAGATGCCCGAGCTGATCCCAGAACTCCCGGCGGGAGACAGCGTCGACTCCGGTGGTCGGCTCGTCGAGAAGCAGGATGTCCGGCCGGTGCACGAGGGCGCACGACAGCGCGAGCTTCTGCTTCATCCCACCGGACAGCGCTTCGGCGCGCCGATCGCGAAATGGCTCGATCTGCCGGTAAATGGGCGCGATGAGCTCGTACCCTTTCTCGACGGTCGTTCCGAACACCGCCGCGAAGAATTCCAGATTCTCGGCGACGCTGAGGTCGGGATAGAGCGCGAATCCACCCGGCATGTAGCCCACCCGCGAGCGAATCTCCCACAGGTCTTTCACGACATCCAGGCCGAGCACGGTCGCGGTGCCCCTGTCGGGGACAAGAAGCGTCGTCAGGATGCGAAAGAGCGTCGTCTTGCCGGCGCCATCGGGTCCGACGAGCCCGAACAGCTCGCCCTCGCCGACATCGAACGAGATGTCGTCGAGTGCCTTGACCGACGCGAACGACTTACTGAGAGAACGAACCTCGACGGCGTTGCTCACGACGGCTGCTTTGCCGGCACCGCACCGAGCGTGATGTCGGCCGGCATTCCGATCTTGAGCGCTCCCTTCGGATTCGGAACGTACACCTTCACCGCGTACACGAGATCCGCGCGCTCATCCCGTGTCTGCACCGGAGTCGGCGTGAACTCGGCTTTCGTCGATATCCATCTCACGGTTCCGGGAAGCGTCAGCAGCTTGCCGCCACCCTGATCGACGTGAACCTGAACCTGTTGTCCGAGCTTCACGGCGGTGAGCTGCTTCTCGGTGATGTACGCGCGCAGAATCAGGGTATCGATGTCGGCGATCCTGTAGAGCGCCTCTCCCGACTGAACCACCTCTCCGGTTTTCACATAAGTCGCGAGCACCGTTCCCGCTTCCGGGTTGACCACCTTGCTCTTCGCGATCTGATCGTTGATCTGAGCCACCCGCGCGGCGCCCGACGACGCGTCGCGAGACACGCTATGCTGCTGCGCCGTCGCCGCCCCGATCTGCGCCACGAGCGTCCTGTAGTCGCGCTCCGCCTGATCCCGCTGCTGCGCGGTGGCGGCATGCTGGTCGAACAGCCGCTGCATTCGCTCGTAGTTGCGGAGCGCGATGCCAAGCTGCGCCTGGTAGACCTCGATCTGCTTGCCCGCTTCCGCCACTCGGGCCCCGGTTGCCTGCTCCTGCGCCACGAGCTGCGCTCGCTCGAGCGCCAGCTGAGTGGTGTCGAC
>JADGQV010000088.1 GCA_017881465.1 Gemmatimonadaceae bacterium | reverse complement strand
CCCACTCACTTCGAGCGTCCATTTCCCTCGCACGCTCTCATCCCAGACCGGCACTGTCCGCGAGATGAAGTAGCTCGGCAACTTGTTGCCGGCGTCGTGGGCACCTGCCTGGACTACATCCATCGAGGTGTGACGCAAAAGCTTCCGTTCAATGACGAGATTCTTCCGCTCGGCGTACTTGAGCAGCTTGTCGGCTGCCTTGGGTCCGCGGGAGTTGCAGGCAGCGAGAAACGCCGCCGATACGAGACCGCTTCCCCGAACGAGGAAGTCGCGACGATCGATTCCGTTGATCGAGACGAATTTGCGCGGATCGATGCTCACGTCGCCTCCGGCGGAGGCGGCGCGGCTGCCGCACGCGCGCGCTTCGGAAAGAGATTGTAGAACGGCCGCGCGTTTCTCGCCTCCGGAGAAAGCGAGGGGTCGTAGTCGCCCGTGATCATCGACGTGATCGAGTACGGATCGACCGCAAACACCATGAAGACGTGGATGAGGCTCAGGATGACGATCGCGAGCATCGCTATGAAATGCCAGTAGCGGGCCCACACGTACCCGCCGAATACCGCGGTGAGCGGCGCGAGTTGTACCGGCTTCCAGATGGCGATTCCGGTGAAGACCGCGAGCGCTCCGAACACCGGCAGCAGGAAATACGCAGTCTTCTGAAGTGCGTTGTGCTTCCCGTGGTGCGGGTGATCCATCCGCCTGAACGTGTAGAACTTGACCATCTGCAGGCTGTCGCGAATGTCACCCTTGCGCGGAACGAGATCGCGCCATTCGCCGTGGAGATAAATGAAGGTGAGGTAGATGAGTCCGTTGACGACGAGCACCCACATCATCGCGAAATGCCAGTGCCGCGCTCCTCCGAGCCAGCCGCCGAACGTCAGCCAGGCCGGAATCGCCTTGTGCTCGAACGGATAGCAGCAGAACATCTCGCCCTTCCGCGCGAACGCGGGGTAGGCGTTGAAGATGCGGAGGCCGCTGCCAACCATGATCGTGATGGCCACCACGTTGATCCAATGCGTTGTCCGGACGATCCAGTGGTGTCGCTCCTTTCCCAATCTCCCTCCGCTCGCGGGGTACACCGAGTCACGCACGCGGGTGAGCCTTCTGGTACACCTGCTTCAGGCGCTCGATGCTCGTGTGGGTGTAGATCTGGGTCGTCGAGATGGACGCGTGGCCGAGCAACTCCTGCACCGCGCGGAGGTCGGCACCGGCGTCGAGAAGGTGCGTGGCGAAGGTGTGGCGAAGCGAGTGGGTGGAAAGGCCCGAGTTCTCGTCGATTTTGTCGAGGAACCCTTTCACCGCGTTCTGGATTGCGCGCACCGAGATGCGCTTGCTGCGATTGCTGAGGAAGAACGCGGTGCGGTCTCCGGTAGGACCGATCGCCCGCAACATCTCGTCCCGCTTCGATTCATAGTTTCTGAGCGCCAGCTGCGCGTGGTCGCCGATCGGGATGATCCGCTCCTTCCTCCCCTTCCCGCGCACTTTCACCTGCTGTGACATCAGATCGATGTCCATTCGATTGATTCCGCGCAACTCCGACAGCCGCATTCCCGTCGAGTAGAACAGCTCCAGGATCGCCGAGTTGCGCACGTCGCCAAAGCGTCCCTCCTGCGCCTTGAGCTCGGCCGATTGGAACAGCAGCTCGATCTGCGCGCGATCCAGATAGCCGGGCAGGTACTTGTCCTGCTTCGGCGTCCTGACGCCGCGCGCCGGATTTGTTTCGACCTGCTCGTTCCGGTGCAAATACTTGTAAAAGCTTCTGACCGCCGAGAGGTTCCGCGCGATCGATCTCTTATTGAGCTTCTTCCGCGTCAGATGCGCGAGAAATCCGCGGATCGCGAGCCGATCCAGTCCCTGCCACGACCATTCCTCCGCGCCGTAGTAGCGGCCGAGGAACGAGACGAATTCCTCGAGATCCCGCCGGTAGGCTATGAGAGTGTTGGGAGAGACGTCGCGCTCCTTTTCGAGGTGCGTCAGGAACTCTTCGACCGCCTGCGGCTCGCTCATGTCCGGACCGAGAGCGCGCCGTGGATGCTGTTGGCTTCGATCCACGCCTGCATGTCTCGCAGGGCCCGGTCCGCGAAAACCTCGCGCTTCCGCTTTTTGTCGCGGATTTGCTCAGGGAGCTCGTCAAGCAGACCGAAATTCGCGTTCATCGGCTGGAAGTGCCTGGGGTCCGCCTCGTTCATGTAGCGGTAGAGCGCGCCGATCATCGTCGTCGGCGGAGGAATCACCGGATCGTCGCCCGAAAGAATTCGCGCCAGGTTGATTCCGGCGAGCAATCCCGTGGCGGAGCTCTCGGTGTAGCCCTCAACTCCGGTGATCTGACCCGCAAAAAGAGCCGCCGGCTCGTCGCGGACCGCCAGGTGCGCGCTCAGCGCCGCGGGAGAGTTGAGGTAGGAGTTGCGGTGAATCGATCCGTAACGGAGAAACTCCGCGTCGGCGAGGCCAGGAATCATCCTCAGCACACGCTGCTGCTCTGGAATCCGGAGACGCGTCTGAAAGCCCACCAGATTCCACATGCGGCCGGCGCGATCCTCCTGACGAAGCTGCACCACAGCGTACGCCTCATAGCCGGTGCGCGGATCGCGCAGCCCGACCGGCTTGAGCGGACCAAAGCGCATCGTATCGCGTCCGCGCTTCGCCATCACCTCGACCGGGATGCACCCCTCGAAGTACGGAACTTCGTCGAATTCGTGGCCATGATACTGATCGGCGGAAATCAGCGCATCGAGGAACGCGTCGTACTGGCCGCGCGACATCGGGCAGTTGAGATACGCGCCGTCATCACCGGCGCCCTCCATCGTCTCCTTGCCGTACCGCGACCCGCGAAAGACGAGGGAGTCGTCGATCGAGTCTCGGGCGATGATCGGCGCGATCGCGTCGTAAAAAGCCAGCGCGCCAATTCCCAGACGCGCGCGGATGGCCTCGGCCAGTTTCTCCGAGGTAAGCGGACCGGTGGCAATCACACAGGGAGCCGCGATGCTCGCGACCTCTTCGCGCACTACACTGATTCGGGCGTCAGACGCAAGCCGCTCAGTCACCGCGCCCGAGAAGACATCACGATCTACCGCGAGCGCGCTGCCGGCGGCGACTCGCGCGCCGTCGGCTGCGTCGAGAATGAGCGAGCCGAGCAGACGCATCTCGGCCTTGAGCAGGCCGTGCGCGTTGGTGAGCTCAGTGCTCTTGAACGTGTTCGAGCAAACGAGCTCGGCGAGTCTGTCGGTTTTGTGCGCCGGCGTCCTCGTGACCGGACGCATCTCGTGCAACGATACTTCGAACCCGCGCGTGGCGAGCTGCCACGCGGCCTCCGAGCCGGCGAGGCCGCCCCCGACAACCGTGACTCGCTGCGTCACACCGCCACGGCTTCAGGCGTCGGCGCGACGTCCCACTCGTTCGCGCACTTGATGCAGCGACGGTAATCGCCGCGCGCTTTCGTGAACTTCGTCTCCGCGCCGATGTAGCCGCACTCAGGACATGTCTCCGCTACCGGCTTGTCCCACACCACGAAATCGCACTTCGGGTAGTTGGAGCAGCCGTAGAACGCTTTGCCTCGCTTTTTCGAGCGACGCACAGCGATGTCGCCGCCGTCTTTCGGACACTTGACGCCGGTGGGCATCGAGCGCGTGCCGCGGCACTTCGGGAATGTGCTGCAGCCGAGGAATTCCCCCGAGCGTCCCTGGCGGATGACCATTGGCGAGCCGCACTCGTGGCAGATCTCGTCCGTGGGCTGCGCCGGCTTGCGATCGCCGCGCAAAGGCCTCGTGTACTTGCAGTCCTTCGGATGGTTCTCGCACGCCAGGAACGGCCCGAAGAATCCGCCGCGGGGAACCAGTTTCCCCCCGCAAGTCGGACATCTCTCGGTCTCGAGCATGGACAGATCGTGCGCCTCGCCGATGAGCGACTCGATATCCGCGCTCTTGACGGATTCCGCGAATGGTCCGTAGAAATCCTTGAGCATCTTCCGCCAGTTCACGTCGCCTTCCTCGATCTTGTCGAGATCGGTCTCCATGTGGGACGTGAACCTGACGTTGAACACATCAGGAAAGCTCTTCACCATCACTCTCTCGACCTGCTCGCCGAGAAAAGTGGGGAAAAACCGCCGCTGCTCGAGCATCGCGTAGCGGCGATCGACGAGCGTGGAGACGATCGATGCGTATGTCGACGGCCGACCGATGCCGAGGCGCTCCAGCTCCTTGACGAGGCTCGCCTCGGAATAGCGCGGCGGCGGCTCTGTGAAATGCTGCGAGGGCGTGATTGCCTTGACCGGGATATCCTCGCCCTTCTCGAGCACGGGCAGTCCCTGCTCCTCTTCGAGCGCTTTTCCTTCCTCGGCCTCGCGCGATTCCTTGTAGAGGCGCTGGTAACCGTCGAACTTGACGACGCTGCCGGTCGCTCTGAACAGGAACCGGTCGAAGTCGAAGTCGACCGTGGTCGTGTCGAAGATCGCGGGCGTCATTTGCGACGCCATGAACCGCTGCCAGATCAGCTCGTAGAGCCGGTACTGGTCTTCCTTGAGATACTTGCGAATGTGCTCGGGGCGGCGCGTCGGATCCGTCGGACGGACGGACTCGTGCGCATCCTGCGCGTTCTTCGATTTGTTGTCGGCGTAGAGGCGCGGCGCATCGGGCAGGTACGGCTGGCCGTACATCATCTTGATATACTCGCGCGCCTGTTCCGCGGCCGAAGACGCCACGCGCGTCGAGTCGGTGCGCATGTAGGTGATGAGACCTACCGCGCCCTCCTCGCCGATCTCTATTCCTTCGTAGAGATCCTGCGCCAGTCGCATCGTGCGCTTCGATCCGAAGCCGAGTTTTTTTGCCGCGTCCTGCTGCAGCGTGCTGGTCGTGAACGGCGCCGCCGGATTTTTCCTCCGCTCACGGCGTTTGACCTCAGTGACCTGGAACGTCTTGCGTGATTTGAGCGCGTCGAGAATCGCGTTCGCTTCCGTCTCGTTGCTGATTACCGGCTTCTTGCCATCGAGCAGATGCAGCTTCGCGGTGAACTGCTGTCCAGCCTCCTCGAGGAGGGCCTCGACGGTCCAGTACTCGACCGGCTTGAACGCACGAATCTCGCGCTCTCTTTCCACGAGCAGCCGCAGCGCGACGGTCTGCACGCGGCCCGCTGAAATCCCCTTCTTCACGGTCTTCCAGAGAACCGGGCTCGCCTTGTACCCGACGAGGCGGTCGAGCACGCGGCGCGCCTGCTGCGCGTCAACCTTCCGCTCGTCGATCTGACCCGCGTTGGCGATCGCCAGCTTCACGGCATCGCGCGTGATCTCATGAAAGAGGACGCGCCTCATCGGCGCTCCGTTCTTGGTTTTTATCTGCTGTGCGACGTGCCACGCGATGGCCTCGCCCTCACGGTCCGGATCGGTCGCGAGAAAGATCTCGCGCGAATCCCTGGCCGCGCTCTTGAGATCGGCGACGGTCTTCTCTTTTCCGGGGATCGTCACGTACTCCGGCTCGAAGCCGTTCTCGATGTCGATTCCCATCTTCTTCTCGGGCAGATCGCGCACGTGACCGACCGTCGCGCGCACTTTGTACCCGCGCCCGAGATACTTCCCGATGGTCTTGGCCTTCGCCGGTGACTCGACGATCACGAGCGATGTCGAGCCCGGCTCCGATGGACCTTCGTCATCGACGATTTTCGCCGCCGCGCTTTTTCTCGCGCGCGTGGGCTTGATCGCGCCACTCTTCGCCGCAGCGCTCTTCGTCGCGCGTTTAGCGGTTGTTTTCGCTTTAGCTGTCTTGGCTTTCGCCATCTAATGCACCGTAGTGTTGTCGCCGCTTCCGGACGAATCTTCCAGGCCAGTTCCCTCGAGCAGTCCGCGCAGATCGTCGAGCGCAATCCGTCCCTCGAATTGCATGAGAGCTCTCTCGATGATGTGCTCCAACTCCAGCCCGTTGATTGCGCCCGAGCCGTTGAGTGAAAGCAGATGACCCCACGCTTCAGGGGCGAAGCGCCCCCGCTCGTGTGGGCCCATCACGCGAAATGTGTTCTGTGCAGGAATTCGTTCGTCCATTGGCATTCGTAGTTATTTCATGGTCGAGGCGAGCTCGACGACCTTCGCTATAAGTTGTTGCCGTGCAAGGCTTTCCGTATCGAGAACAGTATCGGCTGTCTCGTAAAGGGCCTGCCTTTTCTGGTACAGCTCCCGTAGTGCCACCACCGGGTCGCGCCCGGCCAGCAGCGGCCTGGTCTCAACCCTGCGCAATCGGCGAGCGACTGCTTCGGGTGACGCTCTAAGGTATATGATACGTCCAGCCGAACGCAAAAGTTCGACTGACCTTTGCTGTGTGATCCAGCCCCCGCCGGGTGACAGCACCATTCCGCCGGTGGCGCTCAGCTCCTGCGTCAGCGCGAATTCCATCTCGCGAAAGTGCTCCTCGCCCTTCTGGCGAAAGATCTCGCGCACATCCATTCCCGACCGCCGCTCGATCTCCTGATCGAAATCGAGAAACTCTCTCCCCAGCTTCCGCGCCGCCGCTCTGCCGATCGTTGTCTTCCCCACTCCCGGAAGCCCAACGAGGATCAGATGTGGAGGCGGCGTCCTAGCGTCCGTGTCTGCCACTCAAGCCAGCGACGTAATTCTCGTAATTGCGTCGCGTCTCCCCGAGCGAATCCCCGCCGAACTTCTCGAGGAAAGCCTGGGCGACGACGAATGCTGTCATGGCTTCAGCGATGACTCCCATCGCTGGAACGGCGGTGACATCACTTCTTTCCGCCACCGCCTGCGCGGGCTCGCGCGTCTTCATCTCGATCGTTCCTAGTGGCCGCATGAGTGTGCTGATGGGCTTCATCGACGCGCGGAGCACGATCTGTTCGCCGTTACTGATGCCGCCTTCCATCCCGCCTGCACGGTTTGTTCTCCTGCGCACACGGCCCGCTTTCACGTTGCCCTCGTCGGGATCAATCTCGTCGTGGACATCGGAGCCCTTTCTGCGCGCGCATTCCACGCCGAGCCCGATCTCGACCGCCTTCACGGCGGGAATGGACATCAGAGCGGCGGCAAGCCTGCCATCGAGCTTCCTGTCCCATGAGACGTGTGAGCCGAGGCCGACCGGAACCCCACCGCAGACGACTTCTGCGATGCCGCCGAGGGTATTGCCATCTGCCTTCGCCGCGTCGATCCGGGCCATCATCTCTTTCTCGGCTGCGCCATCCAAAGTGCGCAACGGCGACGCGTCGGCGGCTGCGTTGAGGTCCGCCGGCATCTTGTCGGGCCGGCGCGCGTCGACCCCCCCCAAGTGCACAATATGGCTCCCCAGGGTGACGCCGAATTCGCGGAGAAAGCGCCTGCAGACGGCTCCCGCGGCCACGCGAGCGGTCGTCTCGCGGGCGGATGCGCGCTCCAGCACGTCTCGAGCGTCATCCCGATCGTACTTGAGCATTCCCGAGAGATCGACGTGCCCGGGCCGCGGACGCGTCACAGCGCGCTGGCGGTTGGGATCTCCATCCCGGGGCGCCGGATCCATTATCTCCTGCCAATTCTTCCAGTCGCGATTCTGAATCAGCATCGCGATCGGAGAGCCGAGCGTCTCGCCGGCGCGAACGCCGGAGAGAAACTCAGTGTGGTCGGACTCGATCTTCATGCGCCGGCCGCGTCCGTAGCCCTGCTGCCGGCGGGATAGGTCCGCATCCACGTCAGCGGCCACGAGAGGCAGCCCCGCGACCATCCCCTCGAGGATGGACACGAGGGCGGGCCCGTGTGACTCGCCGGCGGTGGTGAATCGCAGCATCCGTCTCCGAAAAGAACGAGCCCGGCGTTTGACCGGGCTCGTCGTTCAAGCTTGTTACCCGCGTCCTGCGGGAAAAACTACGGGCAGGTCGTGGTAAACGTATTCGGTAGCGTCGCGATGACAACCCCTCGCGCCGTTGCTCCGACGAGCACCAGCTGCCCGGTCGGTCGCAGCGCCGCTTTGACCGGCCCGATTATCGGATCCCGGATTTGTATTACGGCCACTTTCTGATAGCAGTTGGTGTCGTAAACATCGATCAGAGGCTCGGAAGAAGCTGCGAAAATCAGACGTGCGCTGAGCGGGAACATTGTCGCGTCGTTCAGCGGGTGGAAGTCGATCCCCGCGTTGGCGGCGGCAGTGGGAAGCACGCCCTGCAGTCTGAGAGCACCGTTGAGCAGATAGGTCGAATCCCCTCTGATGGCGACCAGTGAGCCATCACGGTTGATAGCCACGCCTTGAACCTTCGAGAATGCGTTGGCGATGAAGTCTGACACATCGGACGCCGGCGACACGCCGCGGTCAATGAACGGGAAGATCGAATCAAGACCTTTCGAGGCGTCATAGGTCATCGCGCGGCTTCCGTTGACGGATCCACCCTCGCCGAATATGGCGCGATTGAAGTCACCGGACCCGCGTACAAAGGTCGTGTCGCGGAATCCGAGCTTGGTAATGTCTACGACGGTCGCCGATGCGTAGGGGACGAGCACAGTCTGAGTACCATCCGCGTCGTATCGAATAATCTCGAGGGTGTCACTCCGCGCTGACGCTTGGCCAATGGCCTGTTCGAAGAAGAAGTGCGACGTGCCGTTCGTCAGATTCTCCCACCGCAACGTGCCATTGTTGCTTTGGAAGGGAGAGGACTGCCCTTGGGTGGGCGTCGTTGAATACACGAGAATGACGTCCCCGCAGACTCCGACGGCCTGTCTGCAGGTCGCGCCGAGATACTGCGGACGATCACTGAAATCGTATTTGGTGCGAACCGGAATCGCCAGGCCGCTTGTCGCCGAGGTGGACGTCGTAATCGTGTAGGCGATGATGTTCGGGAGCTGATAGCGGGGGGAAAGCTCGACCCCGTTACCTGCAGCATCCAACCTCACGTAACTGATGCTCGTACCACCCGAGTTCGCCACGAGGATGGTATCGCCCATCGCTCCGGTATTGTCGCGCGGCCAGCCGGCGATTCCCCAGGGGCGGGAACCGACGTTGATTCCAGACTGAAAGGACAGTGTAGCGAGATCGAACACCTCAACACGGTTCTGCGTGATGTTTGTGATGTAGAGACGGTCCTTACCAGGGTGATACATGGCGTCGGCCACCACACTGCCGGCCGGCAGCTGCCGCGTAACGCCGGCGACCACCGTCACGGTGTCGATACGGTCCACACCACTTGCCAGCTTTGCATAGGCTCGCACGCCATTCGTGTTTCGAGCGAACACCTGGATGTACGCGGTCGTGGGGAATGTCGTGTACGGGAGGTTCATCGCGAAACGGTAATGGTCGAACGTCAGCGCCCCACTGGATATGTGCGTCGCGGAATCATCGATTGTCCCGCCAGGGGCGCTGCGAACCTCGTAACCAAGTTGCGCTATGCCGCTCGGGTCATCGGCCTCGACGTGCACGGTGTCGCCGACTTCGATACGCTTGGCATGTCCGCAGGCATTGTCGTAAGCGGAGTTGCCTACACAGTAGCTGTTCACTGCAGGAACAGAATTGATTTGAGCGGCGGTCTGAACCGTGATCGTGATGCTGGGACCGACAGCACGCTGACCGAGCGAATCTCTCAGGAACGGCGTTATGGTAAGCGTTCCGGCAGTCGCGGTCGCAGGTATGGCAACCGTGTCCTGCATCGTGAGGGAATCAAGAAGCGGGCTCGAATAGATGAGTGAATCGGCGCGTACTACAGGACCCGTCGTCATCAAGCCAAGCGAACGAACCTTGATCCCGGTCTTGCCCATGACGGTGACGAGTATGGACTTGCCGAGCACCGCGGAGCTGCCGGAGAACGGGCTGATGATTTTGACTTCCGGCGGCGGAACATTTCCGGTCGCGAGGATCAACGTGTCGACTCCGGAGGTGTTGCCAGCTCCATCGACTGCGGTAGCAGTAACGGTTACCGGCGTGCCTGGAGGAACGGACCGCGATGAGAAGAGCGTAAAGGGCAGCTGGATGTTGGTGACGGCGCTCGTGAAGACGGTGTCGAAGATGAAACCGACAGCACCGATAGCCTGCACATGGATGGTCTTCAGACCGAGATTATCCTTCGCAAGGGTGGTGAAGGCAATTACGGTGTCGGCCTGACCACCGACGGCCGTCAGGGTGAGAGTTGGCGGTACGCGGTCCCGCTGCGGATCGATCGACGTCGAGTCGTTGCACGCCGCAACCCCAAGAGAAATCGAGGTTGCTACCGCGGCGAGAACGAGGCCGCGGCGCAAGCCGCCAGTAAGATCTATGTGCATTCGAGTCACCTTTAGCGGGTGGCTGGTGGGATCGGATTCGACGATGCGCCTGGAATCGGCGCGCCGTCGTCGATGATGTG
>JADGQV010000087.1 GCA_017881465.1 Gemmatimonadaceae bacterium | reverse complement strand
AATTGGGAGATTCTGAGCCACGGCCTTGCCGGTGTGATCGAAGTCACGGAGGAGCAGATCAAGGAAGGAGTCCGCCTCCTCTTCGCGCTCGCGAATCTGAAGGCCGAGCCGACAGGCGCGCTCGCGCTCGGCGCGGTGCTCGCGGAGCCGGATCGATTCAAGGGCAAGCGAGTCTGTTGCGTGATCAGCGGGGGGAACGCCGATCCCGCTCTTTACGCCAAGCTTGTCGAGGGCATCTGAGCGGTCGCCGCAGGACCACCTTCGCCGCTCCGAGGAAGGAGTCGCGCTGCCGCGCGTTACGAGCAAGTGCGACGCAACAGTTACGGACGCGGTGAGCGGGCACCTCGGCTAAGCCTGGGTCGCTAGCTTTCATCAGATGGCGAAGCCGACAATCCAGGACGCGCGCGCGGTTCTCAAGAGCGCGTTTGGTTACGACGAATTCCGGCCGGGCCAGGAGGCCGCCGTGTCCGCCGTCCTCGCGGGCCGGGACACCGTCGTCGTTCTGCCCACGGGCGGCGGCAAATCGCTCTGCTTCCAGGTGCCGGCGCTCCTCATGCCCGGCCTGACTGTCGTCGTCTCGCCACTCATCTCCCTGATGAAGGATCAGGTGGATGCGCTCACGGCCAGGGGACTGCCCGCCGCTTTCATCAACAGCACGCTGACTTCGGGGCAAGTGTCGGATCGCCTTGCGCGCGCCGACCGCGGTGAGATCAAGCTGCTCTACGTCGCGCCGGAGCGCTTCGACTACGGCCGCACCGCCGAGCGTCTGCGCAACGCCGGCGTTTCGCTTCTCGCCATCGACGAAGCCCATTGCATCAGCCAGTGGGGGCACGATTTCCGGCCAAGCTACCTCCGGGTGAAGAAGGTCCACGAGGCGCTCGGCTCCCCGACGACGATCGCGCTGACGGCGACAGCGACTCCCGAGGTCCGCCGTGACATTGCGCGCGAGCTCGCGCTGACAAATCACGAGACGATCATCACCGGTTTCGACCGGCCCAACCTGACGTACTTCGTTGTTCCGACTAAGAATGACGCCGAAAAGGAAAAGCGGCTCGTCGAGATCCTGCGAAAGCACGATGGACTCGCGGTGATCTATGCGTCGACGCGGAAGGCTGTGGACCATCTGACGACCGTTCTCGAGCGCGCCAAGATTCGCGCCGCCGGCTATCACGCCGGGTTGGATGACAGCAGAAGGCGCGAGGTGCAGGAAGCCTTCATGGGCGAAAAGATCCGAGCGATTGTCGCCACTAACGCATTCGGAATGGGGATCGACAAGCCCAACGTCCGCCTCGTCATTCACTACGCGATGCCCGGCACTCTCGAGGCTTACTATCAGGAAGCGGGTCGCGCCGGGCGAGATGGGCTCCACTCGGACGTGTTTCTCTTGCACGCCTTTCCCGATCGCTTCACGCACGAGTTCTTCATCAAGGGCTCGTACCCGGAGCGCGTCGTCGTCGAGAAAACCTACGAGGCGCTCAAGAAACTCTCGGACGACCAGGGCTTCGTGAGCGCCGAGGCGGAAGACCTCGCTCGCGCGATCAAGCCCAAGCCCAACAGTCGAGAGATCGAGGGCGCGGTCAGAATCCTGACGCGCTCGGGCGCCGTGACGCTCAGCAACGGCGAACAGGCACGCGTCCATGTGCGACTGCTCGCCACGCCGGAGCGCATCAAGCGCGAGCTGACCGGCGAGAGCAACAGTGAGCTCGGATTGCTGCGCGCGCTCTGGCGCGGCGTCGGAGCCGCTCTGCACACCGGCGCTGTAGTCGATCTCGACGGATTGCCGCCGGGACTCGGCGGGTCTGCCGCTTCCACGCCGCTGCTCGATGCACTCCAGGACCGGCAGTTCCTGGTATGGGAGCGGTTGGGGAATGGCCTCTATCTCGCGGACATGAAGGCGCCGCTCTCGGGGTTCAAGATCGACTGGACCGTCCTCGATCGCCGCCGCGCCGCGGAGCTGTCCAAGCTGCAAGCCGTTCAGAAATACGCGTACACCAAGGAGTGCCGGCGCGGTTTCGTGCTGCGCTACTTCGGTGATCCTGCGGCCAAGACCAAATGCGCAGGCTGCGACAACTGCCTCGGCATCGCCGCGACGACCACTGTGAAAGACGACACACCCCGCCGAATGCGCCGCGACAAAAAGGCGAGACGGGCGCCTTCTCAGGTCGCTGACGTCGCCGATGATGTGTCGCTTGGCGTTGCTGAAGAGCGGCTCCTCGGCGTGCTCAGGACTGTTCGAAGCACGATCGCCCGCGAGGAACATGTGCCCGCGTATATTGTATTCTCGGATCGGACGCTGGCCGAACTCGCGGTAAGGCGCCCCCGATCGTTGACTGCTTTTCAGGACGTCCGCGGTGTCGGCCCGATGAAACTCGAGCGGTACGGTGCGCGCTTTCTCGACGCGATCTCGAAAGCTGACGACATTGAAGCGGCCTGAAGCATCAGGCCACCAACCATTGACGACGAAGTAAATGAGATCAGGAATCAGACTGCCCTTCGCGCTTCTGTTCGGCGCCGCCTCGCTCGCGAGTGTCTTCGCCGGCGCATCTTCCGGGGCATCCGCGCAGCAGCCATCAGGCGCAGCCGCCGCGCCTTTGCCCTTCGACCCTGCGGTCACGGTCGGGACGCTCTCCAACGGGATGCATTACTTCATCCGCGAAAATCACAAGCCGGAGAAGCGCGCCGAGCTGCGACTGGTCGTCAACGCCGGCTCGGTGCTCGAGGACGAAGACCAGCGAGGTCTCGCGCACATGGTGGAGCACATGGCGTTCAGAGGCACGAAACGGTTCGCCGGGAACCAGATCTCGAGCTACCTCGAATCCGTCGGAATGCGGTACGGTCCGGACATCAACGCGTTCACGACCTTCGATGAGACAGTGTACATGATCACGATTCCCACGGACACGGCCGCAATCGTGGACAAGGGATTCCAGATATTGTCGGAGTGGGCCCACAACGTCGCGTTCGATCCGGCGCAGGTCGAAAAGGAACGACCTGTCGTGATCGAGGAGTGGCGGTTGGGGCAGGGCGCGGAGAACCGGATGCAGAACAAGTGGTTCCCGGTCCTCTTCTCGGGATCAAAGTACGGTGAGCGCATCCCGATCGGACTCAAGTCGGTTCTGGAGACGTACAAGCCGGCCACTCTTCGCCGGTTCTACGACTCCTGGTATCGGCCGGATCTCATGGCGGTCGTCGCAGTTGGTGATTTCGACAAGCGGCAGATCGAGGGTCTCGTCACACGCTACCTGGGCGCGATTCCGCGGGCGACCACCCCCAAAGCGCGACCGCTGTTTCCGGTTCCGCCTCACGACGGCACGCTGGTCTCGATCAACAGCGACAAGGAAGCGACACGGTCGACCATCAGGCTTCTCTACAAGCAGCCGAAGCGCTTCAACACAACCGCGGCGACGTATAGACAGCATCTGGTCGAGGGGCTCTTCGGCTCCATGTTCAACGACCGCTTCGGGGAGATCACGCAGAAGCCGAATCCACCTTTCATCAACGCGTATGCGGGGCAGGGCGATCTCGTTCGATCCGCGGAGTCGTTCTCGCTCACGGCGATCGTCGCTGACAACGGAATTCAGCGCGGCCTCAACGCTCTCCTCACGGAGGGCGAGCGCGTGAAGAGATTCGGATTCCTTCAGTCCGAGCTGGATCGCGCCCGGAAGGATATGCAGCGCGGAATCGAGCAGGCATACGCTGAGCGCGACAAGACGAACTCGGACGTGTATGCCGAGGCGTACGCCTCGGCGTTTCTACAGTCCGAGCCATCCACGAGCATTCAGTACGACCTCGATGCGGTCACTCGCTTTCTCCCGGGAATCACGCTCGCGGAAGTGAATAAGCTGGCGGGCGAGTGGATGACCGACAGGAACCGGGTTCTCGCAACCACCTCACCCGACAAAGCGGGAATCGTCAATCCGGCCGGAAAAGATCTTCTTCTCGCGTTCGACGCGGTCAAGGGTGCGGACATCACGGCCTACGCCGAGACCGCAACGTCTCAGCAACTCGTCGACAAGGATCCGACAGGCGGCAAGGTCGTATCGGAGCGGCAGATCAAGGAAGTCGGAGTCACCGAGTGGAAGCTTTCCAACGGCGTTCGCGTGCTGCTCAAGCCCACCGATTTCAACGCCGACCAGATCAGCTTCACATCGTACAGTCCGGGGGGCGCGTCGCTTCTTCCGGACACGTCGTACATTGCCGCGAGCGCCGCCGATCTGATTCCTGCCACGAGCGGCGTCGGCAAGTTCACTGTCATCGACCTTCAGAAATTCCTCGCCGGAAAGCAGGTCAGTGTATTCCCATCGATCGACGACCTGAGCGAAGGAGTGTCGGGGAGTGCGTCACAGCGCGATGTCGACACGATGCTCCAACTCGTCTACCTCTACTTCACCCAGCCGAGACTCGACACTTCGTTGGTCAATACTTTCATCGGTCGCTACAAGGGAGTTCTCGCCAACCGCAGCGCCAGCCCCGAGGCGGCGTTCAGCGACACGCTGCAGGTGACCCTGGCGCAGCACTCGGTGCGCGAGCAGCCGGTATCGGCGGCGATCCTCGACAGAATCGATCCCGCGAAGTCGTTCGCCTTCTACAAAGAGAGATTCTCCGACGCGAGCGGCTTCACATTCGTCTTCGTCGGGAACTTCACAACCGATTCGATGAAGCCCCTGATCGCGAAATGGCTCGGTGCGCTCCCATCGACCGGGCGCAAGGAAACGTGGCGCGATACCGGCATTCGCCCTCCCACGGGTGTCGTGCAACGCGTCGTCAAGAAAGGCGCGGAGCCAAAGGCGCGGACAGCTCTCATCTTCACCGGCGCATTCGAGTACACCAGACAAAACCGGTACTACCTGAGCGCGCTCGCTGAGCTGCTCAACATCAAGCTGCGCGAAGCGCTGCGCGAGAATTTGGGTGGGACGTACGGCGTGAGTGTGAGCCCGGGCGCGTCCAGAGATCCGCTGCCGTCGTACCGGTTTACCATTGGCTTCGGGTCCGCGCCCGAGCGGCTCGAGGCGCTCACCATGGCCGCGCTCACCCAGATAGACAGCGTGAAGCGGTTCGGAACGACTCCGGAGTATCTGAACAAGGTGAAGGAAGCGGCGTTGCGCTCCCGGGAGACGGCGATCAAGCAGAACGCGTACTGGCTCTCGCAGATTGCGTCGTTCGACCAAAGTGGCTGGCCGCTGGCCGAGATTCCCGATGGTGACAAGCTCATCTCGGCTCTTACCGTCGACGACCTGCGGCGGGCCGCCGTGAAGTATCTGCGCACAGACAATTACGTTCGCGTCTCGCTCTACCCGGAGAACTTTTCCGCGGCGGAGAACCGGTAAGGCCCGACCCATGGAAGATTCGCTCTATTTCTCGGAGCAGCACCTCGCGGTCCGCAACATGGTCCGCGAGTTCGCGCGCGGCGAAGTAGCGCCGGTCGCGGCGGAGCTCGACGCGAAGGCCGAGTTCCCCTGGGCGAACGTCAAGAAGATGGGCGAGCTCGGACTGCTTGGCATTCCGTGGCCGGAGGAGCTGGGCGGGGCAGGGCTCGATCTCCTCAGCTACATGATCGTGATCAACGAGATGGCAAAGATCGATGCGTCCCACGCCATCACGATCTCCGCTCACACGACGCTGGGCACGTCACCGATCGTCAACTTCGGAACGGCGGCCCAGAAGAAGCGTTACGTGCCGCTGCTGGCCACCGGAAAAGTTCTCGGCGGCTTCGGCCTGACCGAGCCCAGCGCCGGAAGCGACGCCGCCAGCACGCGATCGACCGCCGTGCGCAAAGGATCGCACTACGTTCTCAATGGCAGCAAGATCTTCATCACGCACGGCGGCGTCGGCGAGATCTTTATCGTGACCGCGGTGACCGAGCCCGGCAAAGGCACGAAGGGCATCAGCTCTTTCATCGTAACGAAGGAAACGAGCGATCTCGACAAGACGAAGGGCCTCGGCATCGGCCACGATGATTCTCTTCCTTCGATGCCCGGCTTCCGCTCCGGAAAGAAGGAGGACAAGCTGGGGTGGCGTGCATCGGACACGCGGTCGCTAATCTTCGAAGATGTCGAAGTGCCGGCTGAAAACCTTCTCGGCGAGGAGGGAGAAGGTTTCAATAACTTCATGCGGACGCTCGATTCCGGCCGCGTTGGGATCGCGGCGCTGTCGCTCGGCATCGCAGAAGGCGCGTTCGAGCAATCGCTCCGCTATTCGACGCTGCGCAAACAGTTCGGCCAGCCGATCTCCAGCTTTCAGGGAATTCAGTTTCAGCTCGCGGACATAGCGACGGAGATCGAGGCGGGGAAGCACCTGATGTTCCACGCGGCGTGGATGGCGCAGAACAAGCAGCCGTTCAGCAAGCAGGCCGCGATCGCCAAGCTTTACTGCTCTGAGCTGGCCATGCGGACGACGATCAAGGCGATCCAGATCCACGGTGGTTACGGGTACACGAAGGAGTATCCGGTCGAGCGCATGTTCCGCGATGCAAAAATCTGCGAGATCGGCGAGGGCACCTCCGAGATTCAGCGACTCGTCATCGCGCGAAACCTCCTCAAGGAGCTGGCGGATTGACTTATTCCGAGGTTGCCAAGCGTCTCAGACTTCCACTCGGCTTCATACTCGGCATCAGCTATCTCATTTTCGCGCGCCCTACGCCGCTGACTCTGGCGGTCGGCGGCGTCATCGCGCTCATCGGCGTCATCGTTCGCGCCTGGGCCTCGGGCCACATCTCGAAAAACGAGCGGCTCGCGACCACCGGCCCGTATGCGCACACCCGGAATCCCCTTTATTTCGGAAGCTTTCTGATCGCGGCCGGCTTCGCCATCGCGTGGCACTGGTCTCTTCTTCTGCTGGTGGTCGCCTTCTTCGTGCTCATCTATGCGCCGACGATGCAGCGCGAGCGGGCCAACATCGCCCGGAGATTTCCGGAAGAGTACGAGGCTTATGCCCTCAATGTTCCCGCCTTCGTCCCCAGGCCGACGCCCTGGAAGGCGACGCATCCAGAGGAGGGCGAGGGCTTCAGCTTCGCCCTCTACATGAAGCACGGAGAATGGAAGGCGGGGCTGACATACGTCCTCGTGATCGCCTGGCTCATCTGGCATCGGCCCATCATGGATGTCGCGTCGAGGCTCTGGCGCTAGGTGACGGCCTTTGAGGCCACGCGTCACATACTTGGCGCGCTGCGGATTTCGGCATGTACATGAACCGCCGCGCGTAAGTTGTTGTCGCCGTTGCGGAAACAAGCAGTTCGGCGGTAAGTTGTCGCAGTGACTGTTGCTCCTCAATGCATGGGGCACCCGCGCGACTCGCGGGTCCCGGACACATGGATCGAGGGGCGCTGATGTGAAACCAAAAGGAACTCATAACGCGGCCCTGTAGCACGACCGCGCGGACTTTTTTGAACCGTCCTCCACTTCACTCGCCGAGTCGCCGAGAGATGGGGTGAGACGGGCAACAATGAAAAGAGAAATCCTCATAAACGCGGCTCCGCGCGAAACGCGGATCGCGATTCTGGAGGACGGTAAGCTCGTTGAGCTTCTTGCCGATCGTCCAGACAACCGACGCATGGTCGGTGACATCTATTTGGGCCGGGTTGACGCAGTACTCCCCGGAATTCAGGCCGCCTTCGTCGACATTGGCACCGAGAAGAGCGCCTTCCTCCACGCCTCCGATCTCGTACGGCAAACCGCCGACGAGGCGGAAGACGAAGACGAGGATGACGACGACGACGAAAGAGAAGAACCGGTCGAGAAGAAGAACGGCAACGCCAACGGCCACGGCAGCAACGGCCGCCGGGCGAAAGCCCCTCTGATTCAGGAAGCTCTGAAGCGGGGCCAGGAAATTCTGGTCCAGATCTCCAAGGAGCCGATCTCGACCAAGGGTCCGAGGGTTACGGCCCAGATCTCACTCGCCGGCCGATTCCTGGTCTACATCCCGGATTCTTCGAAGGTGGGCGTGAGCCGGAAGATCGGATCCTCGCCCGAGCGGGCGCGGCTCAAGGAACAGGTCCAGAGCATTCTTCCCGACAAGTCAGGCGGCGTGATCGTCCGGACGGTAAGCGAAGACGTGACGCCCGAGATGCTGCAGCGCGAGCTGAACAGCCTCATGTCGCAGTGGAAGAAGATAAAGAGAAAGACGCACTTCCAAAAAGCCCCGTCGCTGGTAAATCGGGAGAGTGGTCTCACTCGCGGACTGGTGCGCGACATTTTCAGCGACAAGGTGGACAGCCTCGCCGTCGACTCGAAGCAGGTCTACAACGAGATCGTCGGATACCTGAAGGACATCGCACCCGAGTTGATCGAACGAGTGAAGCTCCACGAGTCGCAGGTCCCGCTCTTCGACACCGCCGGGATTGAATCGGAGATCAGGGACATCTTCAAGCGCCGCTGCGATCTTCCTTCCGGCGGATATCTGATCATCGAGCCAACCGAGGCGCTCGTCTCGATCGACGTCAACTCGGGACGCTACACCGGCAAGAAGGATCCGGAGAAAACGGTTCTCAGAACCAACATGGAAGCGGCTCAGGAAGTCGCACGCCAGCTCCGGTTGCGCGACGTCGGCGGAATCATAGTGTCCGATTTCATCGACATGGAGACCAAGGCGAACCGCGACCGCGTGCTACAGGAGCTGAGGCAGCATCTCTCGCGCGACCGCGCGCGAACCAAAGCGTTCGCGGTGAGCGATCTGGGGCTGATCGAGATGACGCGCCAGCGGGTGCGCCAGAGCCACTATCAGTCCTCGACCGAAGCATGCCCGACGTGCAACGGGACGGGACGCGTGCTGACGCCCGAAACGATCGTCCGCCGGATGGAGCGCTCCGTGAAGCGCATGGCGGTCGAGGGACGGCGCGACAACCTGCTCGTCAAGCTGCACCCGGACGTCGCGATGTACGTGCTCGAGCAGGAGCGCGACCTCGCGCAGAAGCTTCAGAAGGCGGCGAATTTCTCGCTCGAATTCCGGGACGATCCGCTCTTGAAACCGGACGAGTTCAAGCTGGTCGTGAAGGCGCAAGGTCGGGACGTCACGCAGCAGTACGCCATCGCGTAACCCCCCGGGTTCGGGATCGTGGCGAGGGCTGTGGCACCCACAAGACCGAAGCAGGGAGCTGTCAGCTCTGCAGACTGCCAATACCGTACGCCGCACCACGCTTGACCCGATCTTCCCTCACAATTAACTTTCGAGGCTGTAGGCACTTCTTAACAGCAACAATCTCTATGACTTACGCGATCATCCGTACCGGCGGCAAGCAGTTCCGCGCCGAGTCGGGAAAGACAATCAGAATTCCGACCCTGCCTGGTGATGCCGGCTCCAAGGTCACGTTTGACGACGTCATCCTCGGCTCCGACGGCGACAAGACCCACATCGGCGCTCCGGGCCTCAAGGGCGCGCACGTCACGGCCGAGATCGTCAAGCACGGACTCGACGACAAGATCGTCGTCTTCAAGCAGAAGCGCCGCAAAAACTACGCGAAAAAACAGGGCCATCGGCAGAAGTTCACCGAGGTCCGCATCAAGGATATCGCCTTCGGCAAGAAGAGCGGGGGAGAGAAGTAATGGCTCATAAGAAAGGTGTAGGCTCGTCGCGCAACGGTCGCGACAGCAATCCACAGTACCGCGGCGTCAAGAAGTTCGGCGGTGAGAAGGTCGTCGCCGGCAACATCATCGTCCGCCAGTGCGGCACGAAATGGCATCCCGGCCGCAACGTCGGCCTTGGAACCGATTTCACGATCTACTCGCTGATCGATGGCGTCGTGAAATTCGAGCACAAGAGCCGCACCCGCTACAAGGTCAGCGTCTATCCCGAAGTAGAGACGAACGCGGCGTAAGCCCTGCCAGCTTCAAGAAGCCCCGCGAGGGGCTTTTTTGTTGCCATCAGGCGGGCGACCCGCCATACTGAGATGAAACGTCAGAGCCCGGTTCTGCGTACGATCTAGTGTAGCAACCCATTCATACGAGACGACGATGGCACTACTCGACAGGCTGAAACAGGAGCTCGACCGCGCCGGCAAAGTGGCGCAGGACGCGTTCGACGACGGAAAGACCAGACTCGAGGCGTTCCGCACTCGACAGCTGGCAGACAAGGCCGCGCAGGCGCTCGGATACGCCGTTTATCGGTCAAAAAAGAGCGGCGGAGATCTCGATGCGGCCACATACGACCGCCTCAAGGCGACGCTGGAGACCCACGACGGCGAAGCCTCCAGACTGGAAGCCGAGATCGAGCTGAAGCGCCAGCAGTCATCCACGGCGCGCAGTTCGTCGAGTAGCGCATCCGGCGGATCCGCGAGCGACAGCTACCC
>JADGQV010000086.1 GCA_017881465.1 Gemmatimonadaceae bacterium | reverse complement strand
CGTCTTGGTGACAGGAATGCGCGCCATGTTAAACGACCTTCCCGTAATCCATGAGACCCTGGCGTCCGCCTTCACGTCCAAAGCCGGATTCCTTGTAGCCGCCGAACGGCGACGACGGATCGAACTTGTTGAACGTGTTCGCCCAGACGACGCCCGCCTTCAGCAGCGTGCTCATCTTGAGAATCCGCGAGCCCTTGTCGGTCCACACGCCGGCCGAGAGTCCGTACATCGTGTTGTTCGCCTTCTCGACTGCTTCCTCGAGCGTACGGAATGTCAGCACACTCAGCACCGGTCCGAAGATTTCCTCTTTCGCGATGCGATGGCTCTGCGTCACGCCGGTGAAAACCGTCGGCTTGAAGTAGTAGCCCTTTGTCGGCAGATAACACACCGCCGACTGGTACATCTCCGCGCCCGCCGTCACGCCCGAATCAACCAGCTCGCAGATCTTCTCGAGCTGCGCCCTGGAGTTGATCGCGCCGACGTCGGTGTTCTTGTCGAGCGGATTTCCCACACGAAGAACGTCGATCCGGTTCTTGAGCTTCGCGACGAACATCTCGGCGATCGATTCCTGAATGAGAAGCCTGCTCCCCGCGCAGCAGACGTGGCCCTGGTTGAAGAAGATCCCGTTGACGACGCCCTCGACAGCCTGGTCGACGGGTGAATCATCGAACACGATGTTGGCGGCCTTCCCTCCAAGCTCCAGCGTCAGCTTCTTGTCGGTGCCGGCGAGCTGCCGCATGATGATCTTGCCGACCTCGGTCGAGCCGGTGAACGCGACTTTCGCGGCAGTGGGATGCGTGACCACCGCCGCTCCGGTCTCACCGGCGCCGCAAACAATGTTGACGACTCCCGGAGGCAGTTCCGCCTCGATCAACAGCTCGGCGAATTTGAGCGCCGTGACGGAGGTCGTCTCCGCCGGCTTGAGCACGACCGTGTTTCCCATCGCGATCGCCGGCGCGATCTTCCACGCCAGCATGAGCAAGGGGAAATTCCAGGGAATCACCTGACCGACGACGCCGAGCGGGACGACTTTGGCACCGGGGAAGGCGTATTCGAGCTTGTCGGCCCAGCCCGCGTGGTAGAAGAAGTGCGCGGCCGTCATCGGCACGTCGAAATCGCGCGATTCCTTGATCGGCTTGCCGCCATCCATCGTCTCGGCCACCGCGAACTCGCGCGCGCGGTCCTGAATGAGGCGCGCGATTCGATAGAGATACTTCCCGCGCTCGGTGCCGGCGAGCCTGCTCCACGGACCGAACGCCTTGTGCGCGGCCTGATAAGCCGCGTCGACATCAGCCTGATTCGCGAGGGCGACCTGAGCGAGAACTTCCTCGGTGGCTGGATTGATCGAGTCGAAGTACTTGCCCGATTTGGGCGCGACGAACTTGCCGCCGATGAAGAGGTCGTACCTCGGTTTCAGTTTCGGATCGGCGGTCTCGGGTGCCGGATCGTACTCCCACAGATCGCCGAAAATGAGCTGAGGAACCGAGCTTGTCGTCGCCGCGGGGCGCGCAATAGCTCTAGGAGTTGTCATTTCAGTAGCTCTCGGCGGCCTCTGTGAAGTAATAGGGCGCCTGGTACGCGCCGGTCTTTTCTTTTTCGATCTGGCGGAGCAGGTCGTTGAGCAGCGAGCTCGCGCCGAAGCGATACCGCGACGAATTCAGCCACGCGTCGCCGAGCGTCTCCTTGACGGCAACGAGGTAATGGAGCGCCTGCTTCGCGGTCTTGATCCCGCCCGCCGGCTTCATCCCGATCGCAATGCCCGTCGCGAGATAGAAATCGCGGATCGCCTCGATCATCACCTGCGTGTTCGCAAGCGTCGCGCTCCCGGATGCCTTGCCCGTGCTCGTCTTGATGAAGTCGCCGGGCCGGATGACCTGCATCGCGAGAAAGGAAGCCGCTCTGATGTTGTCGTAGGTGTCGAGCTCGCTCACTTCCAGGATGACCTTGAGCTGGGCGTCGCCGCACGCTTCGACCACCGCGCTGATCTCGTCCTGCACGGCATTGAGCTCACCGGAGAGAAAGAGCCCCCGATTGATGACCATGTCGATCTCGTCCGCGCCATCGGAGACGGCGGTGCGCACTTCCTCGAGCCGGAGAGGGAGCGGGCTCTGGCCCGATGGGAATGCAGTCGCGACTGATGCAACCTTGATGGCCGTGTCGGCCAGCCAGCGGGCCGCATGTTTCACCAGGAATGGATAGATGCAGACCGCCGCGACTGGCGGCACGTCCGGATCGGCACTGGGGCGCCGAGCTTTCTGGCAAAGCGAGGCGACCTTGCCCGGAGTGTCTTTGCCCTCGAGCGTCGTGAGGTCGACCATGGAAACCGCCGTCTTCAGGCCCCAGAGCTTGGAGCCCTTCTTGATGCTCCGGGTGGTGAACTTGGCCACGCGCTCTTCGATTCCGACCTGATCTACTGTTCCGATCTCATCGAAGAGTTTACTGAAGCTCGTACGCAGGGCGGCACCGGCAGCGGGGGACATTGGTCCTCCTAATATCGCGTCCGGAATCCCCCATTACAACGCTCCTTTCGCCCCGTTTTCTCCTAAGTCACCCATTACAACGCCGCACCGCGAGCGATTACTTTGGCAGTATGGCTGAAGTGCGTCCCTACGCCGTCCTGTTCGATCTTGACGGTACGCTGATCGATTCCATCGCGCTCCTGCTCGCGTCGATGAGGCACACGTTTCAGGGACGGCCGCGGCAGCCGACGGATGCCGAATGGATCGAGGGACTGGGGACTCCGCTGCCGAAGCAGCTCACGCCGTACGTCGAGTCAGACGAAGATCGTGAGCGTCTCGTCAACCGTTACCGGACCTTCCAGCTCGAGAATCACGACCAGTTGATGTCGCACTACGAGGGAGTCATCGACACGCTCGCCCTTCTCTACCAGCGCGGTCACCCCATGGGCGTAGTGACGAGCAAGGGGAACATGATGATGGAGCGCGGCCTCAAGTTCATCGGCGCCGACGACTACATCGAGGTAGCGATCGGCTACGACTCGGTACACATCCACAAGCCCGATCCCTACCCGGTTCGGGCGGCACTCGAGAAGCTCGAATACTTGCCCCAGGAAGCCGTCTTCGTCGGCGATTCGCCGCACGACATCAAATCGGGCAACGCGGCCGGTGTGATCACGATCGCCGCGCTGTGGGGCCCGTTCACCCGCTCAGTACTCGAGCTGTACAAGCCGACCTACTTTCTCGACGACATAAAGCACCTTCCGGCGCTGCTGGACCGAATCGCTGCGGAAAATGCGGGGTAATATATTCCGCACGTTCGACCCTCTTAGGAGCTAGTCAAATGGGTGTGTCATATCAGACGGGAACGCTGGTCCGGACCGGCGAAGAGAGAGCGACGCTCGTCCGCCGGACCTACTCGCTGGTGCTCGTCAGCGTTCTGGTGACGGTCGTGGGCGCTTCGTTCGGACTGTCGCAGCCGCAGCTCATGCAGTCGGTAGCGCAGCATCCCTTCATTGCGTTTTTCTGCGCGCTGGCGCCACTGCTCCTGGCCACGCGCAAGAAGGCCGACTTCCCGATGAACATCGGTCTCGTTCTGCTCTTCAACTTCGTGATGGGTGTGATGATCTCTCCGGCGCTCTTCGTCTATGGACGGACGCAGCCGGGGCTCATCGGCCAGGCGGCGGTGCTGACGATCGGCGCCTTTGGAATTCTCACCCTCTACGCTTTCGTGAGCCGCCGCGATTTCAGCGCCTGGGGAAGCTTCCTGATCGTCGGCCTGTGGGTGCTGATAGGCACGATGTTTCTGAACTTCTTTTTCCAGAACGCCATGGTCGATCTCTGGCTGGCGTCAGTCGCGGTGCTGCTGTTCAGCGGACTGCTGGTGTTCGACACCTGGCGCCTCCGCAACTTCTACGGGCCCGATGAGTACGTGGGCGCAGCCGTCCAGATTTACCTCGATCTGCTGAATATGTTCATGGCCGTGCTTCGGGTTCTGGGAAATCGGCGCAACTAGAGGCATCTACAAAACCGAAGCAGGGAGCTGTAAGCCAACTACGCTGTGCGGAAGGATTACCGGACGCCGAGACTTTCGGATCACTGGACGCCGAAGGCTTTCTCAATCTCCCGCGCCATATCCAGATCCATCTGCGTGATCCCGCCGGCCGAGTGAGTGCTCAAGGTGCAGATGACCTTCGTGTAGCGGATATCGATGTCGGGGTGGTGATCCGCCGCGTCGGCCGCCTTGGCTACCGCCGACACGAAAGCAATCCCCGTCAGGAAATCCCGGAACTGAAAAGTCTTGGTGATCACGTCTCCGCGCCGGCTCCAGCCTGGGAGATTCCCGAGCTCTCGCTGGATCGAAATGTCGGATAAACGTTCAGCCATCGATTACTTGCTCCACGCAGAATGCTTGGCGAAGAAGATAAGTTCGAGATCATGCCGCGCAATGATCTCGGGCCTCGTAAGTGTCCTGCTCCTCACCGGCTTACCTGCGACCGCCAGCGGTCTGTGGTACTCATCGGGTGCTCCGGCCGGACCCTCCGACAGCTACTGGAAGAGATTCGCTCTCGGCGCCGGCGTGAGCCTTCTCGCCCATGAGAGCGCGCACATGCTCACCTCTCTCGCGCTCGGCTTTCACCCGTACCTCGCGTTCGACAAGGGGCGGCCAACCGTATTCTCGGGGATCGACAGCAACAAGTACCCGCACAAGCAGTTTCTCTTTTCCGCGGCGGGACTGACGACGCAGGCACTCATTGACGAGGCGATTCTCGACATCCCGCATTCCCGCGGCGGAGCGTTCGAGCGGGGAATGCTCGCCGCCGGAATCGGCACGACCCTCTTCTACATCACCATCGGCCGTAACGCCTCCGTGAGCGACATCAGCGTGATGGCGCGGACGTCATCGCTCTCCAAGACGCAACTCTCGCTCATCTTCGGCGGGCTCTCCGCGATCCGCGCGCTACGGATCTCCCGCGATTCGACCTACGCCCATTTTTTCGTACGACCTACACAGAATGGTGCCGCCCTAGGCGTTTCATTCTGACAGCTTTCCCCTCCGGGGGCACATCGAAATACCGAAGCAAGGAGCTGTAAGCCAAGAACGCTGCCTCGCTGGGAGCTTTCATACAGGCGCACTATTTTCCTGGACTCTGCACAATCTTCGGGGTATCTTCGGTAGATGAAGCACCGAGACACCGGGTTATTCGGGGAACAGTACGACCGAACCGCCCGGCAGCTCCCAGTCATAGGCGAGCAGAAGGACATCAGGTACTACTCCTCACCGGCCAGGAGCGTCCTCAATGGGCCCGAGACCACGGGCATGGGGTTCTGGTCGATCAATCCCTACGTCGGCTGCGCGTTCGGCTGCGCCTACTGCTACGCGCGCTACACGCACCGCTACGTGATGGAGCGTGCCGCCACGGACGAGAAAATGACCGACGTCCTGGGCGAAGCGTACAACAGGCTGCCGCCATGGCTCGCGTTCGAGCGCAACATCTTCGTGAAGCGAAACGCGCCCGGGATTCTGAGTCGCACGCTCCGGTTCGGGAGCGACCGCCACCTCAAGCTGCTCGACGGCGAGACGATCGTGATTGGCACCGCCACGGATCCGTACCAGCCGGCCGAGAGAAGATTCCGGGTCACGCGGGGAATTCTCGAAGTGCTGGCCGAGCATCCGGGATTGAGGGTATCGATCATCACGAAGAGTCCGCTCATCACGCGCGACATCGATCTGCTCTCGCGGATCAATAGACTCTCGGACCTTTCCATCCACATCTCTCTCATCACCCTCGATCGCGAGCTGGCGCGCCGCATCGAGCCGAGGTCGCCCACGCCGGAATCGAGAGTGCGCGCGCTGGCGCGGCTGCGCGAAGCGGGGCTCGATGCGGGAATCAACTGCATGCCGGTTCTGCCCGGCATCACGGACAACCCGTCCGATCTCGACGCGCTGGTGAAGCGCGTGTCGGAGGCCGGCGCCACCTACGTCGGCGCGTGCGCGGTGAGGCTCCAGTCCGCGGCGAAAGAGCGCTATCTCCCCTTCATCGAGCAGGAGTTCCCGCACCTGGCGGAGAGGTACCGCAATACCTACGGGAACAGCGCGTCCGCGGGCGAAAAATACCGCGAAGGGCTCGCGCGCTTCTTCGAGAAGCTGTGCGCGAAGTACGGAGTGCGCAGCTTGTCGCGGCGGTACGAAGAAGAAGGGGACGAGTCGCCTGATTCGGCGCTCGTCCCCTCGGTGCAACTCAGTTTCGAGATCTAGCTGGAGCGGAGTTACTTCTTGGTCGTGTCGCTCGCAACCTTCGCTTTCGCAACCTTCGCTTTCGGAGCCTTGCGAGTCTTCGCCGCGGCGACGTTCCCCTTCTTCTCGGTCTCGCCTTCAGCCTTCGCTTCGGTAGCCATTCCGCCACCCGAGGCGCCCATGGCCGATTTACCCGCCGGCGGATTGTCGTTCGGGCCAAAGCCGATGTTCATCGCCGTGAGCAGCGCCGCGGCGTTGTTCGCGGAGCTGAACTTCTTGGCGCAGGTAGCGATAGCGCGACGCGTCTGCGGGCCGTATTGGCCGTCGACGTTCGTCACCCCGCATCCTTGGTCGCGCAGCTCCTGCTGCAACGCCAGGAACTGGATCTTCGAGAGTCCAGCCTGAGCGAAAGCCAGGGCTGGGATGGTCATTAAAGCGATTACAGCGATGGTCTTCTTCATCTTCGATGCCTCCGATCAGGGATGGTTCTCTATTATCTATTATACGGTACAGAGTACAGTACAGAGTTTTCGCAGTGTTGCAAGGTCTACGCCGAGAGCGAGATTCGCAGCGGTGAAATGGACAAAAAAAACGCCCGGCTCGCAAGGAGTCGGGCGTTTTCTTTTGCAGAATTGGGGCCTAACGGAGCGCCTGGATGATCAGGGCGCCTACTGCGAGGAGCGCTACGCCGATCGCGATTGCCGAAACAGGCGTCATCGTGACCTGGTGCTTCCACCAGCTGGTGGCGGTGCCGGGTGTGTCGGGAAGGGCGGCCATGATCCGCTGCTGAACGTGCACCGGAGTGACCCGGCGGCGGAGCATCTCGCTCTCGGCGTTTATCCGGGTCCACAGCTCGACCTTCGACTTGCCCTCGACTTCACTTGCGCGCATAGCGTCTACCTCGCCGTCTAGCCAGTCGTGCAGTAATGTGTGACCAGAGATTCCATTGAGCGGAACCTCCCGGTCGTACATCTGCTCGGCGGGCTTGTCCTTTCTTTGAACGGGCTCTCGACCCGTGATTTTTTCGTTGCTCTCGAAACCAGCGTCATCGCGAATCATGCGTACTTCTCCTCGAGCAGTTGTTGGAGGGCCTCTCGCGCCCGATGCACTCGCATCTTCAAAGCGCCAACGGTCGTTTCCAGTAACAGTGCCATCTCTTCGTACGATCTCCCCTCTACGTGCTTCATCACGAACGCTTCACGCAGCGAGGGAGCGAGTCTGGCCAGAGCAAACTGCAGGTCCGTACGCAGCTCGTTGCGATCCATCTCTTCTTCCGGCGTCGAGTACGTCGAGGGCTGATCGTCCTCGTCGTAGCTCACGTGCGTTCGCCGAATGTTCTTCAGCCAATCCTTGCACGAGTTAGCGACGATTCGGAACACCCAAGCGTCAAATCGGCCGCGAACTTCGCCCAGATGCTGATAGGCTTTAATAAAAGACGCTTGGAGTATGTCTTCCGCCACATCCGGACTTCCGGTCATTCCAAGTGCATGTCGGTACAAAGGATCGCTGTACCGGGTTATCAGAACCCCGAACGAATCCTTGGAACCCGCCAGAACCTTCGCGATGATCTCCTGATCGACATCAATTCCCGGCACCTCAGCATCCGGTGTCGAGCTCCCCGCGCCCAATGGTTGAGCACCCTGATTTTGCAGCGGTGTGGCTGTCATCTTCACCTGCCTAATGTAATCCCTTTGCCTGGCCCTATATAGACCCAACTGGCGCGGGGATAACACCTTATCACCGATACGACGTTTTGACGATCAGAGGCTCCTGGAAGCAACCGAGTTTAACGGAGCCTTACCAGATAGAGGTGCTCGAGGGCGATGTCGCGATGATAATGCCTACCCTCCCGGTCGCTGTCGGCCCGGTACCGCCGGTATCGCTGGCTGAAATGGGACACGTTGCCGTCCGCTGAGGCCTTGGTCAACAGTGAGAGGAGCACCTCGGGTGGCAGGTGCCCCTCGGAATTGAAGCTGATGAGGGCATGTGTCGCGGTCGTGGCGGAAAGAAGCGCCGAAAAAAGCTTCTGAACCCGCCGCCCGTGCGACCACTGGCTGCGACCCTCCTCACCGGCGAGAAGTCCGACCTTCCCGCGAATCGCCGGCGCTGATTCCGTCCAACCGCGCGCCAGGATCTCGGGGATGTGATAGTAGGCAACGTATTGGCGCGAGTTGTAGGGAGGATCGATGTAGAGGAGATCCACCTCGCCGATCGACTTCGCCGCCTCGATTGCATCCATGAGATGCGCTCGCGCGGGCTGGGCTCCTTTGACCGGGACCTCGGGAGCTACCCCGAACGCCCGTCGCGCGTTCGGCTGCCACTGCTTCATGTACGACGCATACACGCCGGCGGTGTTCGCGACCCTGTCCGCGCCTTCGATGATCGCCGCCAGCAACAAATAGTAGTTGTCCTCATCAACCCTCCCGGCCTTTCGCCAGCTCTCCAACTCCTCGCGGGCCGCATCGATTCGTCCGGCGTTCGCAGGGGTGAAGTACATCCTCCCTTCGCTCTCGCTTCCGCCCGCCGGAGAGAAGTGCCGGCTGATGAAGCTCTCACGTGGGGCCAGAGCGGCTAGCTCGCTCGCCATTTCACCGAGCAAAGGATCCGCGCAGTCGGCGACGACATAGGCGCGCTGGAACACGTAGGACGACACGAGGAGATCGCTCGAGTGGACGCGCCACCCCCGGGCCTTGAGCGCGCGGCTCACACTCGCGGTTCCCGCGAACGCGTCATGGACCGACCCGACGGCGATCCCGCCCTTGTTCAGGGTCCGTAGGATGAAGGGAAGAAGCCGGGTTTTGTTTCCGATGTACCGCATGACGCAAAGAGGGCGAGGTTCTTGGCCTCGCGCTCTGAAACCGTATCAGCTCGATACTAGGGGCAAACCGACGTCAGCACTGCCTGCGGATTCGCCGGAATCGCAAAACCGTACGTCGCATTGAGCGCATCGGCCGCGGCGTTCGCCATCTCCTGATAGCCCTGTGCGTTCGGATGCACTCCGTCGAGACTGACGTACTGGCCATACGGCCTCACGCAGCCGAGCATGCTGACGAGGCTGAATGCGCCGCGGCGGGCGACCCACTGCGCCCACAGCGTGCTCAGGTCCATGTAAGCCCACCCGTTGGCCTGAGCGACCGCCTGAATGTGGCTGTTCATTCCGCCGATCACTCCATCAATCAGCTGAACATCCGCAGGCGTGAGAATGTTGTCCTGCGCTCCGGGCGTGTCCGTGCAGCTCAACGTCTGGGCTGTTCCCGTGGCCTGCGCCGCACCAACCGCGTTCAGAACCTTGATGGGAACGAAGATAGAGTTTGTGCTGCCCTGACAATTCGCCGCGATGATGACGCCGAAATTGAGGAAAGCAGCACGATCAGTATACAGCTCGTCTCCGGTGCGCAGTGAGACGAACCCGTTCGTCTTCGGAACTCCGACGAGCAGCACCTTCGCGCCGGTCTTCTTGACGCTGTCGATGAGCGCATCGTAGACGGGTTGCCAGACCGCATTCGGGACGAAAGTGCCCGCTGAAGCCGCTCCCCTGTATCCCGCCTTCGGAACGAGCAACCCCGACGCGGCCCCAAGCGCTTCGTTCGCCCCGAGCTCCACCGACACCAGTGTAGGCTTCTGCTGCATCATCGCCGTGATCTGGGTGGTCTTCGCCGGCAGGACGAGCCGATACTGCCGACGACGCTTCACACTTTCGACCGATGCCGTCTCCGGCGTGACGTAAAGCGCGTCGTAGGTATTCGCGCCGTCAATGCCGACGTCGTTCGCCGGAAGCGTGACAGCGCCGAACGCAGTGCACGCCGTGTCAGCCGTGCTCGTGGTCTGGTTCGCGGCAGCGCTGATTCCGCTCAGACGCCTACTGAGCTGGAGCGGAGCGATCAGCGGGGAGAAACAACCAGGAGCCGCAACCAGCGGTTGCGTGAACTGTGCAAATGCCTGATGCGAAAGAAGCTTGGTCCAGTCGTGCTGCTGGCTGAAGTACACGACACCGTCCGATTGGACACCCATACTGAGGCTTGTCCCGATCGCTACGTAACTTTTGAAGGCGTCCTGGCCGGCCGGACCCGTGGTTCTGTCATCGCTGCACGCAGCGAGAACGACGAGCGCGACAGCACCAGCAAAGAGCGACCAGTTACGCTTCGTAACTTCTCCTCAGGGGTGAACGAACAGCGGAGGCGGGGCCACAAACAAGCGGCTGATAATA
>JADGQV010000189.1 GCA_017881465.1 Gemmatimonadaceae bacterium | reverse complement strand
GATGAGGAGCACCGTCGTGCTCGACCCCGCCAGGTTCCGGTTGAACTTCTGCACCTTGAACTTGAGCCCCCCGGCGAAGAGCGCGATCCCGAGGACGAGAAGGAGGTTGCCGAGTATGGAGCCCGTGATCGAGGCCTTAACCAGATCGATCAGGCCCGCTCGGAGTGCAATCGTCGCAATGATCAGTTCGGCCAGATTGCCCATCGTCGCACTCAGCACGCCGCCAATCGCCGGACTGGTATGCTCGGCAACCGCCTCGGTTGCGGCGCCCATGACGCCCGAAAGCGGAATGATGGCGAGCGCGCTCAGAATGAAAACCGCGATGGGAGGCGCCCCCGCGATTCTAGCCAGGATGGCAATGGGAACGAAAACGAGCAGCGCGTAGAGAATTTTCATCAGCGCGCCTTCGAGTGCAATTCAAAGATCGTGGACGTCGCGCCGGTAGCGGGCCTGCCGCCCGCGCGGCAACTCCGCCAGATCAAAACAGGTAGCGGAGAGAGACGTATATCGGGGCCTGCCCACCCTCGGCTGGCAGCCCCCCGAAGGTGCGGGCAATGTCGAACACGAAGCCGCCGCTCTGCAAGCCGAATCCGAGAGAAGCGCTGGCGTTTCCCCGCCGGTCGTGCCCGACGAAACCCGCGCGCAGATGCAGCTTGCCCTGGTACGTGAGGTCCGTACCGACACGGACTGATTTTCCGCCGAACTGCCGGGAATTGATATAGCTACTCGCGGCGCGTAGCTCCGTGTCTTTCAAGTAACGATCGATAAGCTTGAGACGGTACATCGCGCCGAGCTCGACCTGCGTGGGAAGAGGATCCCTTTGGTTCGTTTGCGTCGAATTGAGTTTTCCGCCGAGATTGCGTACGGCAACCCCGAACGTCAGGGGCGCTCCAGCCTCGACGTCGTATTGCGCGCCGAGGTCAACTGCCCGCGAGCTCTCCACCGCGGGACCAACGCTACTGCATTCTCCCGAGCAGTCAAAGCGGATCTGCACCACCTTGTAGTTGAGCCCTGCACGCAAGCGCCTCGTCAGGCTCGCCGCGTATGTGCCCGCAAGGACCACGTCTCGCGGAAAGATGACACCGATTGGGAAGTTGTTCACGTCGGTTACGTCCTGCTCACCGAGGTTGAGGATGTTGAGCGAAAGCGCCGCAGTCCCGTATGACCTGGTCGGCAGGACGAACGTGAGAGCGTCGCCGACACCGGCGATGGTTTTGGAATGGTGGATTGCCAGCTCCCGCTGGTCCTGACCGGCGATCGATGCCGGGTTCCACCAGATCCCTTCGCTGCCCGGTTTCCCCGCGACCATCGCCTGACCCATGCCGACGGCCTGCGCTCCCGTCGGCAGAAGCAGAAAGAGCGAGCCTTCGCTCCCAGTCGGCCCTTGAGCCCCTGCGTGTCCGGCGAGGAGGGCCGACAACCCTGCGCTAAAAAGGAGTCGCCTCATCGATCAGCATGATTGGGATGTCGTCACGCACGGCGTAGCGCAGCCGGCACTTGTGACAGAGAAGGGCCTGCTCCGATTCGCGATACTCGAGCTCGCTCTTGCATTTGGGGCAGACGAGAATTTCGAGGAGACGCGCCGACAAGCTCATTTGCTTTTTCCTGTAGCGAGTTGATAGCCGAATCGTGAGAGACTGCCCGGGTTCTTGCGCCAGTTGGCGAGCACCTTGACCCAGAGATCGAGATACACCCTGGCGCCGAGGAAGGCTTCGATTTTCTTGCGCGCCGCCTCGCCAATGCTGCGGATCTGCGCGCCCTTGCTGCCGATGATTATCGCTTTCTGGCTGTCCCGCTCCACATAAATTACTGCGCGGATGTAGAGAGGCGAGCGCTCCTCGCGAAATTCTTCGACCTGAACCGCCACGGCATACGGTACCTCGTCGTGCAGCTGCTCGAGCACGGTCTCCCGCACCAGCTCGGCGGCGAAGAATCGAACCGGCTGCGTGCTGATGTCGTCCTCGGGATAGAGGAAAGGACTTTCGGGAAGCAGCCGCGCGATGCGCGCCATCAATTCCGGAATGCCATCGCCGGTGAGGGCCGAGACACTCACGACGTCCCCGAGCGCGCCGCTCTCTGCCCGACGATGCGCTGGTACGGCGTCCGACTTGTTGAGAACGGTTATCACCGGCGCGCGCGGCGCCGAGGAGAGCTCGGCCGCCTCGACCAGGGATGGCGGGTTCCCTTCCGTCGCGTCGGCGAGGTAGACGATCACGTCGGCCTCGTCGAGCGCGCGGAGAGCCGTGGCGCGCATCGCTTGCTGGAGCAGGTAGCCGGGATTCAGAAGTCCCGGAGTGTCGAGGATGACCATCTGGGAGTCGTCGGCCGTGTAGATCCCGATGACGCGGTCGCGGGTCGACTGCGGCTTCGGGCTGGTGATACTGAGCTTCTGGCCGACGATGCGATTGAGCAGCGTCGATTTTCCGACGTTCGGCTTTCCGACTACGGTGACGATCCCGGCCCTAGGCATCACTCAAGGTACCCTCAAGTCGTTGGAAAGAAGAAGGTCCGTTCTTTTCAACTGCAACTGAACGAGTGGTGAGCTGCCAGCTGACAAAGGCTGTACGTTGTCAGCTGCAAACTTCGGGACGCCACCCAGTGGCATGAGGGCAAAGGCAGTTGCCTGTGCCGCGACCCGCGGCAGTAATTTCCCGACGTAGTGATGCTGATAGCCTTCAACCTGAAAGTTGGCAGCTCACATCTTGTTCAGTTGTAGTTAACAAAAAGGCCGTCAGTTTTCACTGACGGCCTTTTCTAATGAGGTGCCGGCGACGGCCTACTCTCCCGCGTCCTCTCGAACGGAGTACCATCGGCGCTGTAGGGCTTAACGACCGTGTTCGGAATGGGAACGGGTGTGGCCCCTACGCTCCAGTCGCCAGCGTAAATCAGTTGTCAAAAAATCGAAAGCTGGGGCGGCAGGACTCGAACCTGCAACTTCCGGATTAACAGTCCGGCGGTCTGCCAGTTGACCTACACCCCAGTAGGAACAGGCCGCGGACAAGATACTGAATGACTTTGGATTGTAGTAGTGATCGTGTGATGTTCGAATCAACCGTTAGATCGCTTGGTTACTGCTAGTCGGTTCTAGTCAAAGAAGGACTAGAACCATATAAGGAGATCAAGCCTCACGGGCGATGAGGACCGCTTCGCTCGAAACCGGTTGCCCGGCGTCCACGTGCGGCCTCTTGACGGGATGGTCTCTCCCGGCCCTTCAGGGAGCTCGAGGCTCCAGGGAAGATTCATCTTGGGGGCAGCTTCCCACTTAGATGCATTCAGCGGTTATCTGCGCTTGCCCTCGCTACCCGGCGCTGCAGTTGGCACCACAGCCGGTACACGAGCGGGCAATCCGACCCGGTCCTCTCGTACTAGGGTCCGCGCCCCTCAATCTTCCAACGCCCACAGCGGATACAGACCGAACTGTCTCACGACGTTCTGAACCCAGCTCATGTACCACTTTAACCGGCGAACAGCCGGACCCTTGGGACCTGCTCCAGCCCCAGGATGTGATAAGCCGACATCGAGGTGCCAAACCGCGCCGTCGATGTGAACTCTCGGGCGCGATAAGCCTGTTATCCCCAGCGTACCTT
>JADGQV010000188.1 GCA_017881465.1 Gemmatimonadaceae bacterium | reverse complement strand
TGTGACGCGCTCATTGGGCGGAAAGTGCGCGCCACTTCCAACGCCTGCTCCAGCACCTCCATGCTGTCGCAGCCGCTGATGACCACGGACGTCGGCAGACTCAGCGCGTAGTTGAGACACTCCACCGCCGTCACTGTGCCCGACTTGAGGATGATCCCGTTGGCCATGCTCTTCATGCCGAGCACCCCGATATTCTGCTTCACGAGCTCGGGTAGCACGAGCTTCTCGAAGCTGCGGTAGTGCGCGTCCATGACGTTGAGCGGCATTTGAACCGTGTCGAACGTGAAACCGTGTTCTCTCGCGACCTCGAGTGTGTGGAGGTGGATGCGCGGATCCTTGTGCCCGGTGAAGCCGATGTAGCGGAGCTTGCCCTGCGTGCGTGCGTCCAGAAGTGCGGCGTTCGCGCCCTCGGCATCGAAGATCCGGTGGGGATCCTCGAAGCGGATCACCTCGTGATGCTGGACCAGATCGATGCGGTCGGTCTGCAGCCGGCGGAGCGACTCGTCCAGCTGCCGCGTCGCCTCTCGTTTCGACCGGCCGTCGATCTTGGTCATCAGGAACGTCTTATCCCGGTATCCGTCGCGAAGCGCCTTTCCCATTCGGATCTCGCTCGCCCCGTCGTTGTAATCCCAGGAGTTGTCCATGAAGTTGAGACCGCGATCAATCGCGCTGCGAACGATGCGGAGGCTGAGCTGCTCGGCTACAGTCGGCAGGCCGAGGTGCCAGCCTCCGAGGCCGATTGCGGACACTCGTTCCCCCGTGCTTCCGAGAAGTCGGTATGGGATCGCGTCCGCTGTGTTCTCAGGCATGGTGCTCTGCTCCTGGTGAAGGTGCGGTATTCATCTTGATGCCGCGTCGAGACTACCGATTGTCAGTCGGCGTCTGTTTTACTGAGGACTGATGCTCTCGACAGGAATGTTTGCGGTGGGCAAGCTAAAGGAAAACGTACTTCCGTGGTCCACTTTGCTTTCGACCCAGATCCTACCGCCGTGCGCCTCAACGAGCTCTTTTGCGATGGCAAGCCCGAGCCCGACACCGCGCTGATCGCTCTTCCGCGCCTGCCAGAAGTTGTCAAAGAGATGTGACATCTGTTCTGGTGGGATGCCGGGCCCGTTGTCCACGACCTGAAACACAACCTCTTTGTCGTCGGGGATCGCGCGCAAGGTCACCGATCCCTCTTCCGGCGTGAACTTGATCGCGTTTCCGATCAGGTTGCCGACGATCTGCGACACGCGCTTAGGATCAGCGCGCACGATAGCACCATCGTGCGTCAATATCTCGAAGTGAAGGTGACGCCTCTCGGCGAGCGGACGAAACGTCTCTTCCGCCTGACGCATGATGGTGTCCACGCTCACTTCCTCGATGTCGAGCGAGAGCTTCCCCGCCTGCAGACGCACATGATCGAGCAGATCGTCGATCATGCGGTTCATCTGCTTCGAGGCGCGCATCGCGATGCCTAGCAGCTCCGTCCGGCGCTCGGGAGCCAGCTGCACGTCGATCAACAGCTTAGTCGTCATGAGAATGAGATTCAGCGGGTTGCGAAGGTCGTGCGCGACCACGCCGAGGACATCTTCGCGTACTTGGACGAGCAGCTCCGCGCGCCGTCGCTTGTCGAGCTCGGCGTCGAAACTCCGGGCGCGGTGTAGCGCGGTCGCAGCGGCCTGGGCGAGGAGCAGAGTGAATGTTCTATCGGCGGCACCCACGGCCGCAGCTTCCTTGAAATGAAGCGCGAGCGCACCGACGGTCTCGCCGGCGTGCACGAGCGGCGTCGCCAGATAGGTCTGCATGTCGCCGAGCTCGGCTAATCCCTCGTACACATCCCCATACTTCGCGCGAAATTCTTCGCCTGATTCAATCGAGATCATTTCGCCTTTTCGCAGAGCATGAACCAAGGGGATCTCGCTGTCACGCGTCAGCGTCGACAACAGAGCTTCGAGCTGGGGCCTTATGCCGCGCGTCCCCAGCAATTTGAGGCGGTCACCCTCTACCGATATCAGTACGCCACGGGCCGCCTCGACCACATCGACTCCTTTGCTTAGCACGACGGCCGTCACCTCGTCCACCGATGTCGCTTCGGAGAGTGCGGTAGTTACGTCGAGTAGCTTCGTCGCGCGCATGGCGACGCGCTGAATTTTGTCGTTGAGAAGCTCGAGCTGCGCCGCGTGGGAATTGGCGAGTGCTCGCGAGCGCCGCAGTGCTTCCATTGTGGCGGCGATGGTCACCGCGACAATGAGGAACGCAATCACAGCAAGCGCTCCATTCGTCGGCGTGGGCCCGATCCAGCCAGGCTCCAGGAAGTCGACCCGGATCAGCACCAGCGACATCGCCGTCGCCAGAATGCTCGGCCCCAGTCCTCCGAACCAGGCCGAGATCGCGACGGCGGGAATGAAGAACATGAAGCTGGGTGTCGGCCACCCTTGTTTGAGAGTGACCGTGGCGGCATGTCCCAGCAACGTGGTCCCGACAGCGAGCAAATAACCCGAAGCGGTAGTCCACAGAGGCCTGAAGCGCTGTTGAGATCCGAACAAGTTCCGTCCCGGAGTGGCGGAGGCGCATCACCGATCGCGGTTCGAGCGATGAAGCTCTACTGGTTTCAAGCTAGCACCAGCGCGCAATGCTCGCTATTTCCTTAAGGCGATGAGTCTTTCCGGCCATGTCTACACAGCACCCGACGGGTTGCGCGGCTTTGACACGGCCTCGACTGTCACCGCGATTGCAGCCGCAGCTCTCCACAAAGCGGGCTGCCGATTCTGCGTACGCTATGTCCGGAGAGACAAGCCACACGCTTCTGCTCTGAGCCCGAAGGAGGCCAAGTCCCTTCTCAACGCCGGCCTCGGCCTCATGGCTGTTCAATACGTCGAGTCTGAATCGTCGTGGAAGCCGACCGCCGTCAAAGGAAGCCGCAACGGCGAGATCGCTGCTTCAGAGGTGGAAAAGCTCGAGTTCCCGTGGGGAATAACCATCTGGTGCGATCTCGAAGGCGTCGAAGTCGGAACCCCCGCGCAGCAGACCATCGACTACTGCAATCGCTGGCATGCGGCGGTCAGCAGCGCGGGGTACGTGCCGGGACTCTATGTCGGTTATCGCGCCGGGCTCACTCCACTGCAACTCTATCGGTCGTTGCGATTCACTCATTATTGGGGAGCCTACAATCTGAACGCCGACAAGTACCCCGCGGTGAGGGGTTTGCAAATGAGGCAGTCGCAGCGCAAACCGGAAGATTCGCCGACCGGTGTCGGTCTCGATTTCCAGGTCGACAGAGTGAGCGCCGATGCCCTTGGTGGCCGGCCAACACTGCTCGCATTGGAGGGATGGCCCGAGCTCCCGTAAAATCGCGCGAACGAACGGGATGCGATCACCGCTTCACTACCTCGTACGTAAAGTTGCGGGTATCGCGCGCGACCCGGTCCCAATTGTAGTACGTCTCGACCAGCGAGCGGCCAATCTTCCCCGTGCTTCCCCGCCGTTCCGCATCGCTCAGATACATTCGCAACGCCTCGACCACAGCATTCACGTCCTGCGGCGCCACAATCACTCCGCTCTCGCCATCGCGGACGGCCGAGCGAACGCCGCCGGAGTCGCCGGCTATGATCGGCAC
>JADGQV010000187.1 GCA_017881465.1 Gemmatimonadaceae bacterium | reverse complement strand
GGAGATCCGCTCGATCAGCGCCTGGCGCTGAGAGCGCTCATGTCGTCGCTGCTCGATTGGGTGAAAGACGGAAAGGAGCCGCCGCCGTCACTTTATCCAACGCTCGCCGCGGGGAATCTGGTGAGGCCCGTAGAAGAGCGCTTTCCCGCGATCCCCAATCTTCCCGTCGCGCGCGTCGCGCACCAACCATACAGACTCGACTTCGGACCGCGATGGCGGCGGGGGATCATCGACTTCGAGCCGCCGAAGGTGGGCGCGCCATACCCTGTCTTCGTTTCGCGCGTGGATTCCATTGGGAACGACCTCGGCGGAATCCGAAGCATCGAGCTGCTCGTGCCGCTCGCCACCTACTATCCGTGGCAGCTCAGAACGGGCATGGCAGCGGCAACCGACCGACTCCTCAGCTTTCGCGGAACCTTTGCGCCCCTTCCAAGGACCGACGCCGAGCGCAGAACCGCCGGCGATTCGCGTCCGAGCATCGAGTCGCTCTACGGGGATCGAACGCGATTCATGCGGCAAGTGGACGCGGGCATATCATCGCTCATCGCGCGGCGATTCCTGCTGCCGGCGGATTCCGGCGCTGCGCGCAGCCGGATGAGCGACGTCTGGGAACGCTACGGGCTCCGGGAACAGATAGGCAATCCCGCTTTCAACACGCACCCGAATGACGTCGCGACCGGGGCGCGAATTTGGTTTCCAGCCTCTAAGAGGCGCCCGGGAATCCCATGATCCGAGCCGCCTTCACGATGCCCCTGACCCGGTTCATGACAGTGTCGGCGCCCTTGGTGTCTCCTCTCGCCTTCATTGCTTCGGAGAGGACCGCGCCGGTGAACGCATAGGTGTAGGGAATTCCGATTGACGCCCGATCGATCCAGTCTCCCTCCTTGACCAGGGCTTCCGGCGCGTGATAGACGTCGTTCCAGAGAGCCTTCGTACGCTCGAAATCCACATTGAGACCGAGGATACGAGGCGTCTCGGCCGTTTCCGTGATGGGATGGTCCATCAGCTTCTGCACGAAACCCTGTGAGAGCAGATACGGCTCGAGGCCGAGTCCCTGGCCGCCGCCAGTGGATACGTAAATCGGCCGCTCGGAGTACGCATCCTTGATCAGGCGCAGCAGCACCAGCTGATCGCGCACGAGATAGCCGGGCTGAATGTTCAGCGTGATGTTGCCCTGCCTGAAAATCTGCGGCTGGTTGATCTGTATGTATTCGGGAATCGCGTCCGCTTCGGCGAACGTCATCCTGAGCGGCGGTCCACTCGGCTTCTTCCAGGTGGTGCCACGATAGATCGCCGGTCCCTTGGCCGCGTCGTACGTCTCGATCGGCCGGCGGATCATCTGCCGCACGAACCAATCGGTGTCCAGATAGGTGGTGACGGCGACCGTCACATCCCGGCGCACGCCGTCGACCTCCTGCGCGTACCAGAGCGGGAATGTGTCGTTATCTCCGTTGGTGATGACGATCGCGTAAGGCTCCAACGAGTTGAGATAATCGCGCGCCCACTGGTCGGTGAATTCATGCCCGGCGCGCGACGCGAACCGCCAGTTCGCAAAGAGCGGGATTATCGCGATAAGGAGAATTGGCGCCGCCAGCATGAATCCGCGTCGCGTCGGCCAGGGCGCGACCGCGACCGGCTTTTTCCCGCCGGCCTTCTCCGCCGTTCGCGCTCCTCCGCCGAGCCAATACGCGAGCTGCTCCCAGGCGTAGCCCAGCCCGATCGCCGCCCACACTCCCCAGGCTGAAAAGCTCCAGATGTAGAAGTAGTCTCGATCACGCACTTCGCGCGCGACATCGCGCACCTCCGGATCCTGCGACCATCCGTACTTGAAGTTGAGATAGTAGATGAGCGCGAGCGTCATCGTGAACATGAGCGGACCGAAATACCAGAAGGTTCTTCGATCCCGCTCCCAGTGCACGTAACCGCCAAGTAGGCCAAGGCCCAGGAACAGGAACGCGAGCATGAACTGAAGTCCCGGCATCGTCCCGTGCGAGTCGCGCAGCCACTGCCACTTGAAGTAGAGCCACCACATTCCGACCTGCGCCGAGTAGGGCGCGCCGCGCTCAAGCTTCTGCCCGTACTGCTCGCGGTTGATGTTGGCCATCAACCGGTCCTTCGTGAGCTTGGAGAAGGTGCAGCTCGCCTCGAGCTTCGTGTCGCACCCCGTGGGCGCGCCCTCGTTGATGCCCGGGAAGTACGCGGCGCGCACCGGCGCGTAGATGAAGGGCGTGAGACCGATGATGAGAGCGCCGAGCGCGGCGAGTACGAGCTTCCAGCGAAGAAGAGTGCGCCAGCGGGTGGTGAGCAGGGCGACACCGGCGGCGGGCAGTGGCAGGAATCCGGCCGGATGATTCGAGTAGCCGAGGCCGAGGAGGAAGCAAACGAGCACGACGAGACGATCCGCGCGGCGTGAATCGGGATCTTCGATCCACTCGATGATGATCCATGAGGTAATCGTGAAAAACAGGAGCGAAATGGTGTAGACCTTCTCGTTGACGACCGATTGGTTCCACACCGTGAATGCCGTCGCACCGATGAGAGTCGCGATGCTGGCTACGACCAGCCGCTGCCATCTCTCCGCGATCCAGCGCGCAACGATCCTCTCCGTAATCAGGAACCAGAAGCCCGCCGAGAGCGCGCTGGCGAGCGCGGCCATGATGTTGATCCTGGCGCCATACGAGGCGGGGATCGGCAGCGATGCGAAGGCGTGGCCGAGCAGCACGAAGAAGGGATTGCCCGGCGGGTGCGGAATGCCGAGCACTTTGACCGCGGCCATGTACTCGCCCGTGTCCCACATCGCGACCGAAGGCGCGAGCGTCAGGAGATAGAGGACGAATACGAGCGCCGCCGCAATCGCGGCGGGGATGTACGAAGGCTGGTAGCCGTTTCCATCGAAACGGCGTGAATGGACTGTCGTTGCCATTAGTGGAGTTGAATTTCTGTGTTGGCTGGTGGCTGAATCTTAGTCACTAGCCGCAGGTTCTGCGTTCCTGGTTTTTTCACCCTTGCTTTCGGTATATGTTCGGGTATACTCCGGGCTATGGGATTCGTTGAGCTCAGAGCCCATACCGCCTTTTCATTCGGCGACGGCAGCGCCTCCCCGGAAGCACTCGCCGCCCGCGCGGCATCACTCGGCTACAGTGCCATCGGAATCACCGACACCGCCGACCTGGGCGGGATCGTCCGCTTCGGACTGGAGGCACGCCGACAGAATCTGAAACCCATCGTCGGCGCCGAGCTCAACATCGATGGATGTCCCGCCGCCATTCTGGCGCGGAGCAAGGAGGGATTCAACAATCTCGCATCTCTCGTTACGAGATCGCGCGTGGGTGAGCTCTCGATGTGGAAGAAGGGGGATGGAAAAAAGACGCGCGGACGCCCGCGCATCTCCTGGCAACAGGTAGCGGAGCGGAGTGAAGGACTGCAGGTGCTGACGGGTCCGGCGTCCGGGCCGATCGCATCCAGTCTCCGCGCCGGCGATTACAGGGGAGCGGAGCGCACACTCTGCCAGTGGCGCGACGTCTTCGGCGACAGGCTCGCGGTCGAAGTGCAGCTGCACCACACGAGCGGCAACGAATCGGCGCTCGCCTCCGCGCTGATCGAGCTGGC
>JADGQV010000186.1 GCA_017881465.1 Gemmatimonadaceae bacterium | reverse complement strand
CGGGGCGGGCCGCGGCTCGTGAAGCGCGCGGCGAGCTGGAGCAGCGCATCGCCGAGAGCAAAGCGGCGTACAAAGACAGCTAGTGCCTGAGCGCGGGCTCCCGGCCCGGCTCGGTTGGCTGCTTCGCGACTACGCGAAGCGAGTCTGGGACAACAGCGGCGAGGACAACGTTTTCTTTCTGGCGGGCGGAATTGCGTTCAACATCCTCCTCGCCGCCGTCCCGTTCTTCCTGTTGCTCGCGACCGCACTGGTGTATCTGCTCAACCAATCGCCCGACACGACGTCGGCGGAAGTACTCAGCATCGTCGACAAGTTCCTTCCACCGCATCCGCCGGGGGACTCGGGGCCGGCCCAGAGCATTCTGAACGAAGTCATCAAGCGGCGCGGCTCGCTCGGGGTGTACAGCGCAGTTGGCTTTATCTGGTTCTCGACGCGCCTGTTCGGATCCCTCCGCACCGTGCTCGCCGCGATCTTCGACATCGACACCGATCGCGGAATCATCGCGGGCAAGATCTTCGACATCGAGATAACGCTCGTCTCGAGCCTGCTCCTCGTCGCCTACACGGCGCTCAGCGCCTATCTCGCGATCGCCACGACGCGCGGGGTGCTGGTTCTCGCCGACCTCGGCATTCGGAAGGAGCTGATGGGCCAGCTCGAGTACAACCTCGGCCAGCTGCTCGCGTTCTCGTTCATAGCGACGATGTTCTTCTCACTGTACAAGTTTCTGCCCCATCGCAAAATACGCTGGAAGACCGCTCTCATCGCCGCGCTGTTCACGGGCGTCATGCTGGAGGTGGCAAAACGGGCTTTTTCGGCCTATGTGCGCTCATTTAACCCCGGCTCCTTCTATAGCGGCACGGTCGCTGCATTGGTATTGACCGTAATCTGGGTCTACTACGCCTCCTTCATCTTCATCATTGGCGGCGAGGTGGCACAGGTCTACGAGCTTCGTCGCGTGCGGAAGAAGCAGCGCGAGGCATTCGAGGATTGAGCATTATTGGCGAGGTTGCCGGGTCTTCCGGCGAACACACTTTTGGTGGGGGAGGGCGACTCGTGCGCAAGTTAGCAGTAGTTGCGGCCATGCTGGCCGTTGTATCGATCTCGGCTTGCAAGAAGACGGGAGAGGGAGAGTACCAGGTGGAGAAGCCGGTCGTCGGAACGCAGACGGACACGATTCACACACCGACAGTCGACGTCGGCACCCAGACCACCACGGTCGCGGTCCCGAAGGTCGTAATGGATTCCGCGAAGATCAAGACCCCGACGGTCATCATAAAGAAGAAGTAACTCACTTACTGGGCGCGTGCGCCTCCGGCGTGCATCAGCGAAAAGCCCCGTCAGAAATGGCGGGGCTTTTCTTCGCACCGGAACGGGGAAAGAACGGGATGCGAGTGTTCAGTAGCACAGTTGAGAGTTTCCGGCTCACGACGCCCAGACGGCACTAGCGCAATTCAGGGCACGAACACGCAGGCGCTGTCGCGCCACAGAGGCAAGTCCGGACGTTGTGAACCAACAACTGTCAACTACGCCTCTGACACCTCGCATCCCGTTCTTTTGTTGTTTCTTGAAGAAGGCCTGTTTCGATAGGTATCAAACACAGGCCCTTTTTATTCGCTGACATGTCTCGCCTTGGCTATATTTCGTTTGCCCCAGGTCCCGGAGGGCGTAAGCCCGCTAACTCCGTCAGGACCCCGAAGGTAGCAGCGGCATGCGGTGTCTAACGTTGCTCCGTAAGACCTGGGGTACTCCCGCCTCGCAATGTCTCTCGCTCTCGCCCGCAAATACCGCCCAAAGCGCTTCGCTGACGTAGCCGTCCAGTCGCACGTGTCTAACACGCTGCGTGGGGCAATCGCCCGGGGCCGCGTCGCGCACGGCTACCTCCTTTGCGGACCCCGCGGAGTGGGCAAGACGACGCTCGCCCGCGTGCTGGCGATGGCGCTCAACTGCGAGAACAAGCGCGAGGACGGCGAGCCGTGCGGAGAGTGCATCTCCTGCCAGCGAATCTGGAGCGGGTCGTCCAGTCTGGACGTGGTGGAGATCGATGCCGCCTCGAATCGCGGCGTGGACGACGCGCGCGACCTGCGCGAGAGAGCCATGTACGCGCCCTCGGGAGACGATCGCTACAAGGTCTACATCGTCGATGAAGCGCACATGCTGACGCGTGAAGCCTGGAACGCGCTGCTCAAGATTCTCGAGGAGCCACCGCCACGCGTCATATTCGTTTTCGCGACGACGGAGCCACAGAAAATCGCCCAGACCGCGACGCCGGTTCTGAGCCGCCTCCAGCGCTTCGATCTCAAGCGCATCGGACTCGCCGACATCACCCGGCGTCTTTCGACCGTGCTGGACAACGAAGGGGTCAAGGCGTCCGACGACGCGCTGTCGATGATCGCGAGAGCCGCCGACGGCTCCATGCGCGACGCTCTGAGCCTCACCGACCAGGTGATATCGATCGGCGAAGGGGAGGTGACCGCGGAGCGAGTCCGTGAAGCTCTGGGTCTCGTGCCGGAGGATGAGTTCCTTGCGATCGTCGACATCATCGCCGGCCACCGCGCGGGAGAGGTCTTCGCCGCCGTCAACAAGCTGGCCGATGCGGGCGTCGACTTCGGAGTGTTTCTCTCGGGGTTCGCCGATATCCTGCGGGCTCAGCTCACCGTCGTCCTGAATGGGAAAGCAGAGGGAGTCTCGGCGACGGCTGCGGCTGCCCTCCGGGAAAGGCGGGATCTCTTCACCGCCGGCGATCTGCTTCGCATGCTGAGCGCCGTCAACGCGCTGGAGCCGACCTTCAGAAAGAGCTCGCAGCAGCAGCTCCTGATCGAGATGCTTCTGATACGGATGGCGCTCCTCGATCGAACCGTCGCGCTCGAGGATATGCTCAAGGGCCTGGGTGGAGAAGCTACGCAGGGAGCAGCAAAAGCCGAGGTGCCCAGCGGCTCGGTGCGGGCGCAGCCAGCCCAGGCATCGGTTGCGCGAACGGCGCAGCGGCCGGCGACAAAGGCGGGATATCCGCCGCAGCTCGATGCACCCAATGCGCTTCCGCCCAGCGTAGCTTCGAAGCCGTCGACTCCTTCCGCGAACGAGGGCCAGCTCCGCGAAATGAAGCGTGCAATGGAAACGACCGCACAGGATTCGAATCGGAGCCGCATGACACCGGAAGCCCTGAAGGAGGAGCGCATCGGCATGCTCCGCCAGAAAGATCCGGCCCTTGGCGCGGCCATCGACGAGCTCGATCTCGAGCTCCTCGACTAACTACTCATCCTGAATTCACGGGTCATGGCAGACTTCACGAAAATCTTCGAGCAGGCGCAGCAGATGCAGGCGCGCATGCAGCAGATGCAGTCCGAGCTGGAAAAGCAGACCGTCACGGCGGCAGCGGGCGGCGGCATGGTGACGGTCGAGGCCGACGGGAAGGGAACCATTACTAAGATCAAGATCGATCCCAGCGTCGCCGATCCGAAGGACCTCGAGATGCTCGAGGATCTGGTTCTGGTCGCCGTCAACGAGGCGCAAAAAAAGGCGGCGGAGCTGGCCAAGGGAGAAATGGGCAAGCTCACTGGCGGGCTCAACCTCCCATTCAAGCTGCCTTTCTAGCGTGGGAGCCATCGACGATCTGGCCG
>JADGQV010000185.1 GCA_017881465.1 Gemmatimonadaceae bacterium | reverse complement strand
GTGGGACTGGAGATCGCGTTCGCCGATGTCGGCGGCTGGGACACGCACGTGAATCAGGGCGGGTCGACGGGTCAGCTCGCGCAGCGGCTCGATGATTTCTCGCGCTCCATCGCGGCTCTCGTCACCGATCTTGGCGACAGGATGGACGATGTCGTGATTCTCACGATGTCCGAGTTCGGGCGCATGGCGCGTGAGAACGGAAATCGCGGGACGGATCACGGTCACGCCGGCGCCTTGTTCGTGATTGGCGGGCACGTGAAGGGCGGTAAGGTGCACGGGAAGTGGCCGGGCCTGGAGCAGGAGCAGCTCTATGAGGGCCGCGACCTCGCGCTCACGACCGACTTCCGTTCAGTGTTTGCTGAGGTCGTGCAACACCACCTCGGGGCCCGCGCACTCGACCGGATCTTCCCAGGGTTCGCTGCGTCGCCTCGGGATTTTCTCGGCGTCGTTTAGTTTCCTAGAGATCTTTGTTCGGGTCGAGATCTCTTGAACCACACCCATCGGGCTGCTCAGGTCAGAACTTGAAAATCTTGCCGAGTGCTTTGCTGATCTTCTTGCCGAAATCGTTCGACCAGTCGCGCTGGTTCTGCCAATCCCCGTTGTTCTGATCGTCGCCCGTGTCGGGGCCGTGCTCCGGGCACGGGATCGACGGGAGGGGGAGCTCGGGCTTGTAGTACTCGTTGCGCGACACCGGGCACCACTCTGTGGCGAGGTATCCAGTGGTCGGATCGATGATGCGCTCCACCATTCCCGCTGGCGGGTTCCACGCATTCGGTGATGGGTATTCGCGCCACCCATTCTGGTAGAAGTCGACCCACGCGGGCGCGGCGAGCCTGCCGCCCGATGCGTCGCCGCTGATCGGCGCGGGGTTGTCGAAGCCGAACCAGAACGCCGCGACGATCGTCGGCGTGTAGCCGACGAACCACACGTCCGTGCCGCTGTTCGTCGTTCCCGTCTTGCCGGCGACGAGCCCTTTCACGCCGTACTCGCGCACGACTTTGCCGGTGCCGTAATCGACCACCGACTGCAGCATCGACGTAACCTGATAGGCGTCACGAGGATCCATCACCTGGACTGGATTCGGGTCGACCTCCGGAGAAATCCAGATGGGAGCGTCGTCAGAGGTGGAGATGCTCCGCACCAGCCGCGTCTTGACCTTGTATCCACCGTTCGCAAACGGCGCGTACGCGGTGACGAGCTCGATCGGCGTCACCTCGACGGAGCCGAGCGCCATCGAGGGTACATTGGGAAGCGGGCTGACGATTCCGTTCTTGTGCGCGGTCTCGATGATTCGCGGAATCCCGACCGCCTGACTGACGCGCACCGTCGCGGCGTTGGCCGATTTGATCAGCGCCTTGCGGAAGGTGATGCGTCCCGAGTACTCGTCGTTGTAGTTGGACGGCGACCAGACGTTGCGTCCCTGAATCACGTCGATGGGATCGTCATCCACTTCGGACGATGGCGTGTAGCCCGAAGCCATCGCCGCGGCATAGACGAACGGCTTGAACGCTGAGCCGGGCTGGCGATGCGCGAGCAGCGCGCGGTTGAAGTTGCCGCGCTCGTACTGTCGTCCCCCACTCAGCGCCCGGATGTCGCCGTTACGGGGATCGATTGCCACCATCGCGCCCTGTATCAGAGCGCGACGACCCGTCTCCGACTGGATCGCGGCAGCCTGGCGCCGAACCGCGCGATCGGCGGCGATCTGGGCATTGCGATCCAATGTTGTCCGAACGGTGAGATCGACGATGTCGGCGCTTCCGCTCTGGATGATCGAATCGACTTTCGCGCGCACCGCGTCGAGCGCGTACGAATCGTTTGGGTCCTTGGGCCTATACTCATCGCGCGCGATTCGGAGCGGCTGCGCCTGGAGTCCCGACAGTCTGTTCGCCGAAACGTATTTCTCCTTGACCATGAGGCTCAGCACGAGATTGCGCCGATTGAGCGCGCGCTCCGGGTGACGCCGCGGCGTGTAAGCCGATGGAGCCTTCGGAAGCGCGGCGAGCATGGCCGCCTGGGGGAGATTCAGCTGACTGACGCTTCGACCAAAGAGATCTCTGCTTGCCGCCTCTACGCCGTACACGCCATTGCCCATGTAAATGACGTTGAAGTACAGCTCGAGGATTTGCCGCTTGGTTAGAGAACCTTCGATCAGACGCGACAGTCTGAGCTCCGCGAGCTTCTGACGTAGTGACCGGGGCGGATACTTCCGGACCGTGAAGGTGTTGCGCGCCACCTGCATCGTGATCGTGCTGAACCCTTCGCGCGTGCGCCCGGCTCTCAGGTTGGTAACGAGAGCGCGAGCGAATCCGCGCCAGTCCAGTCCGCCGTGCTGGTAGAACCGACGGTCTTCAGTCGCAATGAAGGCCTGCTGAACGAACTCGGGGACGGCGCTCAGGGGGACGTTGACGCGCCGGACCAGCTCCAGCCGCCCCATGACGCGGTTGTAGCGGTCGAGGATACGGCCACCCTGATCGGGCTCGAAGTTCTGGATGGCGCGAGGCGTCGGGCAGCCGTCGAAGCCGCACGTCACCAGCCACACATCGGTGAAGTAGACCGTTAGTATACATATAGCGAATAGGCCGAGCAGGATCGCACGGCGCCTCGCCTTGATCTCTAACAACAGTCGGGAAAAATGTATCGTGCTGTCCTCTTGTCGTTCGTTCTCGTCGCAGCCGCTTGCAAGGTCGGTGCGAATTCAGCTTCCGCCGCGAACAGTAATAGCGCCGCCTCGACTACCGTAGCGAGCGCGCCGGCTCAAAGAGCTGGTACGTCAGACACCTCACGCGCTCCATCGGGTCCAGTTTCCACTACGGAAAATGAAGCGCCTGGTTCCGCTGCCAATACGGCGGGATTGGCCACCGCGACAGCTTCCCCCGCCACTCAATCAGGCTCGGCAAATCCCAATCGCGTTCCCAATGAGATGGGACGAATCATGGTGCTGGAATATCACCTGATCAACGACCGCAATGCCGACTACTCGCGCGAGCGCGGCCAGTTCCGGAAGGATATGGAGCTGCTCTACGGTCGCGGCTACCGGCCGGTGAACATGTCGGATGTGCTCGACAAGAAGCTGGATCTTCCGCGTGGGCTGTCGCCTGTCGTTTTTGTTTTTGATGACGCCTCTCCCGAGCAGTTCCGCTACATCGACAACAACGGGACGCTCGAGATAGATCCAACCAGCGGAATGGGGATCTGGCTTGATTTCAAGAAGACTCATCCCGACTGGAATAACAAGTCCGTGTACTGTCTTCTCAACGGCGCGAAGGCCGGACACAACTTCTTCGGCGATCGCGGAATCCAGGGACAGAAATCGAACTGGAGATTCCGGAAGGTGAAATGGCTCGCCGATAACGGGTTCGAGCTGTGCGATCACACGGTGTGGCACGCGCAGCTGAGCAAGTTCTCCGACGCGATCGTTCAGGAGCAGATCGCGCGCAACGCACTGGCGATCGATTCAGCGGTGCCGGGCTACAAGATCAGATCGATGGCGTTGCCGCAGGGGTTGTGGCCGAAGAATCGCGCGCTGGCGAGCAAGGGATCGTGGACGAATCCCAAGACCGGCAAGACCGTGGCGTACAGCTGGCCCGTAGTGTTCGAGGTCGCGGGTGGGCCGATGCGGAG
>JADGQV010000184.1 GCA_017881465.1 Gemmatimonadaceae bacterium | reverse complement strand
TACCATCTCGAGCGCTATCTCCTGCCGGAGCATTTCCACAAGCTGGCGAAGATCCTGCTCGTCCTCTCGCTGCTCTATGCCTATTTCACGTTGAGTGAATACCTCACGGCGTGGTATGGCGGGCTCGAATCAGACTCGCGGCTGCTCGATCTGCTCGCCGGCAACACCGCCTTCGGCCGATCGTTCTGGCTCTGGGCAACGTTCGGCCTGTTCGTTCCGATCGGACTGCTGGTCTTCCCCAGCCGCCGTTCGCTGGGAGCGATCATGACTGCCTCGGTGCTGATCAACGTCGGCATGTGGTGGAAGCGGTTCCTGATCGTCGTGCCGACTTTGGAGACGCCGTTCATCCCGGCGCAGGCGGCGGGGATTGCGCCGCACTATTTCCCGAGTCTCGTGGAATGTCTGATCACGGCGGGAGCGTTCGCCGGCTTCCTGTTGCTCTTTACGCTGTTCTCGCGCCTGTTCCCGATCCTCTCGATATGGGAGACCGTCGAGGATGCCGAAGAGGTGAAGGGCACGGTGAGGCCCGGCCACGCGTTCGCGGGAGCGGGGCGCGCACACTCACGCCTGAGTCCGGCGACGCTCGGGATCGCATTGCTCGCCTGCGGCGTTGCCGCGGCGGCACCCTGGTCGGCGGTGCGCGCACAGACCGCGCAGGGCAAGGCGGTCATCGAATTGACGCGCACCACCGAGGACAAACGGGAGATGCTCGTGGCGAAGGTCACCGCCAACGGACTGCCGGTGAAAGGCGCCACGGTCGCGTTCTCGGTGAGGCGCACGTTTGGCTTGATGACACTCGGCGAGGATCAGACGCTGGACGACGGCACGGCGGCCGTGGCATTTCCCACAGCATTGCCGGGTGACGCCAAGGGCGAGCTGACGTTCCGTGTCGCGCTGCGATCCCCGCCGGAGCTGGACGGCTCGGCGGCCGACGTGAAGCTCGCCGGTGCGCCGGCGCGACCCTGGCCGTCCGTCCCGCCGCGCGCGCTCTGGTCGTCGCGCGTCCCATTGGCGATCCCGGTCACGATTGCCTTGCTTTTGCTCTGCGTATGGAGCACGTATGCATTCGTCGCCACACAACTGGCCGCGTTGCACAACCTGAGAGAGGAGAGTTGACGATGTCCCTGAACCACAGAGTCGGTAAATCCGTCGTGCGTGCCCTCGCCATTTCCGCCGCACTCGCCCTGATATCGTTCATGGCCCCCACGCCGGCGCGGGCGCAGGGGTCGGCGAACGCGGGACCGTGGGTCGCGCCGGAGCGCGCGAGCCACCGCGCGAACCCGCTCCCGCCGATGCCCGACGCCTTGCAACGCGGCCACAATCTGTTCCACCGCGACTGCGAGCCGTGTCACGGGAAGGCCGGCCACGGCGACGGAATGCTGGCAGCCTCGCTGGTGCCGCGCCCCGCCGACCTCGCTTCGAAGCAGGTGCAGTCCCAATCCGATGGCGCATTCTTTTGGAAAATGACTGAAGGCCGCGGCGTGATGCCGAAGGCCACCCTGGTCGAGAACGAGAAATGGGCGGTGATCAACTACCTTCGCACGCTGGCGGCACAACGGTAGCAAGGGGGGTCGTTCAGTATCGCACGTGCACCCTGTCCGAAGTTCCGTGTACCCCGAGTGTGTGTGATGCCATTTCCTACGAAATCACCGCCCGACGCCGGCTCGCGCGGTGATCGTCCCGATCCCGCGTCCAGGAAGCGCGAATCACCCGCACATGGCGCGGAACCTCTCGCTCGGTGACTTCGAGCTGGCGCTTCGCGGTTTGCCGGGCGAGGGGACGCCCACTCAGCCCGAGCTCGATCCTCCGCTTGAAGCACGCCTAGGACGCCCAGTACGCGCTCAAGCGCCAGGCTGAGGTGACGGCTGATCTCCAAGCCATCGCAGCAGCAGTGACGGAGAAGGAAGCCGAACGACTGCAGGGCGAGTTTCGGAAGACCTACGCACAGGCGCGGCGAAGCGATTATAGAAGGTGGAGAACCCGACCGCGCTCATCGAGAAGATGCTCTTGATTGTCGACCAGAGCTTCAGGAAGCTCGAGGCCGCACCTACTCGCCGATGTCTACGCTGGTGTAAATTGCGCCGTACGCATTTTAGGTTGACTGAAAACGAGGTGCGGATTTCTCAGGAGGAATCATGGCAAGTATGAAGACTGGGCTGCGGCCCGCTTTGCTCGCGGCAGTCGCAGTAACGATGATGGCCCTATGGAATAGGCCGCTGGTTGCGCAAGGCGCCGCGGGCCTGTACAAGGCAAAATGCTCAGCCTGTCACGGCGCGACCGGAAAGGGCGACACCCCAATGGGAAAGAAGATGGGACTGCGGGATTTCGCCTCACCGGAAGTGCAGAAAATCAGCGACGGCAAATTGACTGCGATCATTGCGGACGGCAAGGGCAAAATGCCAAGCTACAAGAAGAGCCTGAAGCCCGAGCAGATAGAAGAACTCGTGCGGCACGTCCGTTTGGTGGCCACGAAAGAAAAATAAGACCGAACGCATCATGGGTGCGCGAACACCATCGCGTAGACGATCCACAGCACCATCATGAATCCGATTGCGAGCGCCGTCCACGCGAATGCGCGAATCGTCCTGATCACGATCGGCTGATAGGGTACGACGAGGTGTTGCTCCAGTTCGCCCTTCGCGATCAGTTCCTCGTACTCCGCGGGTTTGTCGTGCATCAGCTCTTCAACGGTCATGCGACCGGTGAAGACCACGATGTCCATCGGGAACTTCTCAGGACGCAGGTGCGTGTTGAAGAAGTGAATCGTGAAGATGAACCCGGTCGCGAGCAACGCCTCATCGCTGTGGATGATCGTAGCCACGTTGACTAGCCAGCCAGGGAGGAACCGCGCGAAGAGCGTCGGGAACCAGAGCAACAGTCCCGTCGAGCCGATCACGACGATGCCCCAGAATACTGCGAAATAGTCGAATTTTTCCCAGTAGGTCCACCGGCCATAGTTCGGGCGCTTGCCGAGTCCGAGGAACCACTTGATGGATCCCGCAAACTCCGCGAGGTCTTTGCGCCCGAGCATCATCGATTTCGGCCCGAAGAGGAGATCTTTCCACGGGGTTTTTTCGCGGCGCTTCCGCCTGATCACGTCGATGATGTGCGCAATGAACACACAGATCATCGCCACCGCCGCCGTGCGGTGGATGTAGCCGGCCGTCTCGAATCCGCCGAACAGGTGTGAGAGCACTGATGCCCACCTGGTGTACGAGAACTTCAGCGTCATGCCGGTGAGCGCAAGGCTGATGAAGCTGACGATCATGATCACGTGCAGCAGGCGATTCAACCGCGTGAACCGTTCGTACTCGAGTTGCCCCTCGACCGCGGGCGGATACCTGCCGAATTCGCGGCGAATCTTGAGCGCGCGCGGCAGCCAGAGCAGTGTATGTGCTCCGCCGACCGTGAAGACCACCACCAACAGGCCAGTCATTCCCCAGAAGGCCCAGAAGAGGAGGGGGTACTTGCCGGGTTCGTGGTGGGTCGCGTGCGTCAGGTACGCTGTGAAGCGGCGCGTGGCGCCCGGATGGCACTTCTTGCACGTGGCCACCACGTTGTCGCGACTCAGGTGAGAGCGCGGGTCGGTGACCGGCAGGATGTCGTGCGAACCGTGGCAGTC